>JBCDFX010000212.1:0-7097 GCA_039177155.1 Cyanobacteria bacterium P01_H01_bin.119 | reverse complement strand
TGGGCGATCGCGCTTCCCTCGGCAGTCAGGTCAGAGAACAACTGCTGGGGATCGCTGCGCAGTTGCTCAAGCTGTTGATTAAATTCTGCCGGATCTTGAAACAGCGTTTGGAGATTGTGGGCTGCCCCCAGCGCAAGATGCAAACCAGACTCTAGGGGATTGATATCGGAAAAGTGAAAAGGAGATTGGCTCATGGAAACGGTGAAGAGAAAGATCCAGTAGAGCAGCCCACTAAGACTCTTAAGCCAGGCCGCAAGTAGACTGTTATAACCTGCTAACTCCAGCAGCACTTGATGCCGGAGACTTCTGGCCAAAATTCTGGCCAAAATAAAATCAGCCGATGTCGCTATGCTAGTGCCTTACACCAGCGATGCTCTATTTCCTAAGGCTAATTTTTGACTTCCGCCGACCTCAGTTGATACCCCTCAATCGCTGATTAGAAATTTGGTGCAGACAGATGCCTCGATCAGGCTAAGTGCCAATGACATATTTTCGCCACTCTTGGTGAATGCCGCTGCGAATTTGGCGAGAGACTTCAAAATACAGGCTGCTGTATGGCTTACGCGGTGGATTGCGCAGCGGCATCCCAGCCTCTTTGGGCGTACGGTTCCCTTTGCGGACATTGCAGCGCACGCAGGCCGTCACGATATTTTCCCAGGTATCACCCCCGCCCCGCGATCGCGGCAGAACGTGATCTAGGGTGAGCCCGTCATTAGAGGTGTAGCCACAGTATTGACAGGAATGGGAATCCCGATGCAGCAGATTGCGGCGAGTGAGTGGGATCTCTTTATACGGAACCCGCACATAATGTCTAAGCCGAATAACGGTCGGCAGGGGAAAGTTGGTGTAAATGACTTTCCCATTATGTTCAACCTGTTCTGCTTTGCCCTTAATAATTAGGACAACCGCTCGTCGCCAACTGGTAATGTTGAGCGGTTCATAGGAGGCATTGAGCACTAGAACCTTGCTCATCAGGATCAATAAGAAAGGAAGAATGCCCTGATACTAGCACAATTGCCCGGTAGCAGTGCTTTTACCCTGTTACACTGCGGTTACATTAAACTTTGTTCAATTTAAAGTCGTTTAATTCAAGCCTATTAAATTCAGCTCTAGAGTGTTGCCTGCAGAGAAACGCTATCCATTAAACGCTATCCGTGGTCAGCACTTGGCTAAGTCTGCGCGGTATCGAATAAGTCGTGGTGCCGAGTGAATCGTGGTGTCGAGTGAGTAACTGCATATGTTGAGTTGGGAACACACTCCCGATATTACCCCGATGCAATGCTGTCGGGCCTGGGTCGAAATTGATTTAGATGCCTTACGCCATAACGTCCGGGCGCTAAAAGCGCTGCTGGGTGACCAGGATTTGATGGCCGTGGTTAAAGCGGATGCCTACGGTCATGGCGCTGTTACCGTGGCCAAAACTGCGCTGGAGGCTGGGGCCACTTGGCTGGGTGTGGCCACTGTGCCTGAGGGGATTGAGCTACGTCAGGCGGGGATTCCGGTGCCGATTATGGTGATGGGGAGCGGTCAACAGCCTTACCGAAGTGCAGGCGATGGGGCGCTGGCAGCTCCAACCGACCCTGGTCAATCCTAAACAGGCGCTGATGTTCTCCGAGGGGATCGCTAGCACCAGACTCGGCGATCCCCTCGGAAAACATCAGCGATTGCCGGTCCACCTCAAGCTAGATACAGGCATGTCGCGACTGGGCTTTGCCTGGGAGCAGGCAGTTGAGTTTTATCAGTTTGTGGCGCAGCTGCCCCATTTAGCCATCGCCAGCGTCTACTCTCACCTGGCAACGGCAGATGATCCCGATCCAACGGTGATGCAGCAGCAGCAGCAGCGCTTTGAGGCCGCGATCGCTCAGCTCAAAACAGGTGGTTTTAAGCCGCCTAAGCTCCACTTGGCCAACTCAGCCGCTACTCTGGTTGGCCCCGACCTGCACTACGATATGGTGCGCGTCGGGCTGGCACTATACGGCCTTTATCCGGCACTGCATCTGAGGGATTCTATCGATTTACGTCCTGTACTGCAGGTCAAAGCGCGGATTACCCATCTCAAGGCGATCGCCGCCGGAACCGGGGTGAGCTACGGGCATCGGTTTATCGCCCAAGCGCCCATGCGCATTGCGGTGGTTGGCATTGGCTATGCCGACGGTGTCCCGCGGCTGCTCTCCGATCGCCTATCGGTATTGGTTCAGGGGCAGAGCGCCAGGCAGCTAGGGGCAATCACGATGGATCAAATGATGATTGATGTGACTCACCTGCCCCAGGTGCAGGAGGGAGACACGGTCACCTTAATTGGTCAATCGGCGGCGAATATGGAGAGTTCAAGTCACTCCGCTGAGGCGTGGGCCAACCTGCTGGGCACCATTAGCTGGGAAATTCTGTGTGGGTTTAAGCACCGCTTACCCCGGATTACGCTCCATGAGAGGGCGACAGCGACAGCGATTCAGCAACAGTCTCGACGCTAAATTGAGCCTGCTTAAAAAATGGTGCCAGCTGTGAAGATCTGCTATTATCGGGTTCTATTGGCGGACTGTGCTGCTCACCGGGAGAGGTGGCTGAGTGGTCGAAAGCGGCAGATTGCTAATCTGTTGATAGGTACGTAAGTCCTATCCGAGGGTTCGAATCCCTCTCTCTCCGTTCAAAATACGTCGATTTTATCAGCACGAAAGATTCGACTTGCCGATTACGGCTTAAGGCGCGTCATCAATTAAAACCAGAATGTTTCCGTTATAAGCATTACCGCGCCCGCCCCGCATAACAAACTAGGGGTTGACACGCCTTGCACATAAAGACTTGGCCGCTAAATGATGACAGCCCCTAAGGCTGGATTACCCCATTGGGAAGTTTTGCTCCCTTTAAACGGGCTCCGTCGAGCTGCGCTTCGGATAGATTGGTCTTGCTGAGATCGGCATAGCTCAAATCGGCATCTGTGAGATTTGCCTTCCTTAAATTTGCCATCGAGAGGTTAGCCCGGCTCAAATTAGCCCCGGTCAGGTTGGCCCGGTTGAGCATCGCCTCTCGCAGATCGGCCTCTTTTAGCATCGCCCCGGTCAGATCTGCCTGATAGAGGTTCGCACCAATTAAATTAGCCCCAATCAGCACCGCCCGGGATAGGTCAGCGGCGGTGAGGTTGGCCATACACAGATTGGCAATGCTCAGGTTAGCAAAGGACAAATTCGCCGAGTGCAGAGTTGCCCCGACCAAATTGGCGAGAGAAAGCACCGCCATACTAAAGTCCGCTTGGCGTGCAATAATCTCTTGAAAATTAGTCTGACTGCACTGGGCTTCTCGTAAATCCGCTTGAGATAAGTTGGCCTGCTTAAAGTTGGCCTTTTGGCACTGGGCAGTGTAAAGTGCAGCCCCGGTCAAGTCAGCATGGCTCAGACGACTTTGCTCAAGGCGGGCTAAACAGCAGTCTGTTCCAGTTAAATTGGCGTGGCTTAAATTCGCACCTCGCAGGCTAGACTCCCGCAGAGTGGCATAGCTCAAATCAGCCGTGGCTAGTGTCGCGACGTCTAAGGTGGTGCGATAGAGGTTAGCCGATTCTAGGGTCGCTTCTCGTAGATCTGCACCCAGCAAATTGGCGCTGCTCAAATTGGCCTGAGCCAGGTTTGCGGTGTAAAAGATCGATTCCTTAAGGTTGGCCCCTCTCAGGTCGGCTCCCTTTAGAGTGACCATGCAGCAGTCGGCACGACTTAGATTGATCTGTCGCAAATCCGCCTGGGCCAGCAGCGCTTCCCTAAGCTCAAGATCGTATGTTGGGCCGCCATCTATCGGTACTGATGCACCCGTGTCAGAGGCAACTGAAATACCCAGATGGGCCTGATCTCGCCACTGGTTCCAAGAGGGAACCCCCTGGGCCAAGCGCGTCAAGTGTTCTTGTTTTGACATGGGTAAGCTCCCTGAGATGCTGAATATAGTGCTGATTCAATGGCTCATGGCACCCAAGATCACTAGGATGAGGATTTTTGAGCATCCTTTAAAGCTCTATATGTCTAGTAACATACCCGCTAGCAAAGCTAAACATGCAGATAAAGCGTAAATATTCCAACAATCCTTTTCGTACTCTCAGTGCAAATACTGAAGTCTGGGAAAGACTACAGCCGATCTCCCAACTCGGGATTAACAGCCTGAATACAAAACAGTTCCCAGTTCATCTGGCAGCCGTCCTCGTTAACCCTATAGCCCAGGCAGCGTTCGATGCCCTGCAAAACCGTGGCTTGATCAGCCTGGTCAAGACCAAACATCAGTTGGCAATAGCGGGCCATAGCGGCTGGGTCAGAAAAGCGCCAGGTGTAGGCATAAGGCCGTGCAACTGCAATTTCAAAGCCACACTGAGCGATCGCAGCAGGGGTTGTTTTATCTAAAAATTTCCCCTGATGGCCCATACTACTGTGCCGATCGACGAAGCCATCTAAAAATTTATCCACTCCTGAGCCGGCGCGGACGTCTGCGACAACCAGTAAGCCGCCCGGTTTGAGAATACGTCGGGCTTCTCGATAAAACGCGATTTGATCGACAACGTGGTGCAGTCCAGCCAAAGAAACCACCCGGTCTACCGTGCTGTCAAGCAGAGAGATATCGGCAATGCTCTCGCACAGCAGGGTGGTGTTGGCCTCAAAGGTATGGGTTTGGCGCGCAAACTCCGCTGAGGTTTCAACGGAGTAAAACTTGATATCAGGAACGGTAACAAACTCCTGGAGGTAGCCGCCTCCGGAGGGCACATCGCAAATCGTTAGATGGGGAGATAACTTTAATAGCGCGATCGCAGTTTCAAATTCAGCCTGCCGTGCCAGAGGGTACTCCACCATAGCCTGGTGATAAAGCTGACCGCGCTGATTAAAAATATCTGTGTAGGTGTCAAACATGTTTCTTCTTAAATGCAACAAGCCGCTGCTCTAGCGGCGTTTTCAGTCGGTTACGCAAAAAGTTTTTGCGGCGGCTGCGGCGGATGGCAGTGGCAACGGCCTTAACCCAAGGCGCTTGAATGCCGTTACGGTGAGCGCTGTCCCGCAGGGCAATAAGAGAATCGAGGGCGCCACCCCGCAGGCGGAGTGCCTGAATCTGGCGATCGCTGGCATCTGTCTCAAAGCAGGGGGGCAAGCCTGCGCCTGCCAGCCGAAAGGTCAAGATATTGCGAATGCATTTCTCGCACTGGCAGCAGTTGCGATCTTTCTGGGCTCCCTGCCAGCACACTCGAATATTTTCGAGCGCTTCAGGCCACTCCATGAGGGCCTGAATTTTGGCAAATCGATTGCAGTCGGCCCCGTCATAGCGAATCGGAAAGGCATCATGACCCAGCAATGGATCAGTTACCGCATTAGAGCCGTAGGGTACGGTTAGATTACGGTAGCTGTAAGAGCTGGGAATCAGCCCCGTTGAAAATCCGCCCTGCAGCACCAGCAAACAGGAAGCGATTGCGCTGCCAAAGCTGGTTTCCCAAGGCACATAAGCGTCCATAATTTGGCGAAAATTAGTCGCCATCGGAATCAGCTCAACTCCGATGCTGCCCAGCATGGTGGCAGCACTATCCGCAGCTCGATTAAACGCGTCGGCCTGAGCCAAAGGAATATCAAAGCCGTGAACAAATAGTCCTGCTTTCAGCGGCTGGCTGCGTCGTCCCAGCTTATGCTGACTGTGGCAGTAGGCCGTATAGCTGCTATCTACTCCGCCGGAAAAGGGTGCGATCGCGACAGGGGCGGCAGGCGATGGCGATCGATCCTGCTCTCGATCGGCCACAATTGGCACAACTGAGAGGCGATGAGGCAGCCAACTGGCCCAGGCATGCTGAAACTCTTCTACATTTCGCAGCAGCGTGGGGGAGACCTCCCCATGTATGACTAACTGGCTGGCTGTTGTCATTGCCAACAGCACCGTTGCCGCCACAAACGGATCGCTATTAGGCGAGAGAGATGCTCTGTAGCGCTGCGGCAAACGATACCAGAGGGGGGCGATGGCCTGCTGGCCTAGCTGAAGATGGGCGCTGTAAATTTGGCGATCGCCCTCTGTTGAGGGATCTTGAGGCCATACTTCCAAGGCTGGCTTTTTTGAAATTAGGGTCATTGATTCCTCCCTGCCCACAGCAATGCGCCAGTTAAGGTGAGGCAGCGTTTGGTTTCTAAAATTACGTCGGTTTGAATTGGAATCTTGGGCTGAGCGGGCATCAGGCTCTGCAACGCCGATAAATCCCAAATGTCAGAAAATTTGTCTCGGTAAGCGTCTGCCCTCTGTCGCAGAGCCTGCAAGGCAGGACGATTGATATCAAAGTTGCGGTAGTAGTAGCGGCGATCGCGGCCCAGGCGCTGCTGCAGCCTCCACCAGCGCTGCCGTGTTTTGTTGAAAAGGGTCAACTTTTTGCGTACCGGCGATGCCAACAGTGGTGTCACCCTAAAGTCGTTGTGATCTAGCGGGAGGGCCGCCAACTTTGGAAAACTGCGCTTCACAATCTCCCGTTGGGCGTAGCGGCTAGCGGTGGTGTTACCCGGCAACTGCCCGCTCACAGCCAAAAGCTGTTGATCCAAAACTGGCAGCCGAGGCCAAGCGACAAAGCTTAAGTGCCACGCCGCCATCCCCAGAGCAAAGCGGTTACCGTGATACAAGCTCATCAGCCAAGCCCGCTGAGCCTCCACGTCCGAGTTGCTTAGGTAGGCTTGGTGGAGCTGGTCGATAACCAAATTAGCCACCCTTTCCTCCTTGATTGCTCTCCAGTTGAGCGGCGTTGAGCCGGGCGAGGGCTTCCGGAACCGCTTCTACGGTTTCGGCAAACACGCTGCTAGGAACCGCCGCTGTCCAACTTTGATAGAAGCTGGCGTTCTTGTGGTAGCTATTGGGCAAAAACACATGGGGAATATTAAGCAGCGTACAGAGAATGTGGCCATGGAGCCGATCGGTCACAATCGTTTCATACTGACAAAACTGATAAATTGCGCTGTGAATATAGCTCCAGGATTGACGCTGACGGGCTGGATTATGTACGCCCTGCAACAGGTGATGGGGGCAGTATTGGGTTTCCCACTGGTGCAGCGATCGCCACTCGTGAGGACGCTGCAGCCGCCGCTGCCAAACCGCTCGTACCAGCCCCCGCAGCCGTA
>JBCDFX010000211.1:0-7106 GCA_039177155.1 Cyanobacteria bacterium P01_H01_bin.119 | reverse complement strand
GCTTGGGATTGCATCGGGTAAAGACCTCTCAGAGTGACGTGTTGAGGCCATTCTGAACAATGGATTTAGGCAATGCCAATGAGGATAAAGCAAGCTAAAGGAGGCAACCGTAGATTTGCGAAAGCGATCGAAATAGAGCGAAGTTTTTCAAGATATGGATGACACTCAAGAGTGGCTATGCATCCTTAAGCGCTTCAGGGCAAAGCTGCACAATCTTCACTCCCGCTGCTGTAAGCGCTTGTGAATAAATCTTCCAGTCGGAGTCTACGGCGTTAAAGATAGGCGGGTTGTCAGGGTGAGTCAACGCAACGGCGACAAATTTATGCTCATCGCGATCGAAGCTCTCTAACTCTGGCGTCATTGGAAATTCTGCAAAGCTGCTCCCATCTGCTGTCGGCGTAATCTGAACCTGAACGCATCGCCTGGGATTATTGCGATTGGTCAGCACCCATTTGAGAAAAGCGTCTCCAACTCCAGGTTGCCCGGACTGGGAGACCTGCTTTTTGTATTGACTGATAATGTGCCAATCGCTATCAATTACCAAAATATCCTTTGTTCGCGTCTGTTGAAGCTGCCTAGTGCAAGCAAGACGGCAAGCAAGTGTCGCCTGGGGACAGTCACGTCCATTTGCCGCAATCAGAACATTTGTGTCGATGACAACTGACATTAGGATTCTGCACTAGCAGCCTGTCGTTGCATTGCTACTTCTGTCATCTCAACCAAGTCGCCTATCTCATCACCAAAGAAACCTTCCGGCCAGTTATTGATGTTGCCGTAGGCATCTATCTCTAGGGGCATCAGATGGGATTCTCCATTGTCATCCATATCACAGAAATAAAGCGCTGTTTGTTCCTGGTTAATCAGCTCAGCTTTGGCCACATTAAGCTGAAGTCGTCTGAGTAAATGCTCGCTATGACTCTCAACAATTATTTGGACATTTCGAGTTTTCTGAACTTCTACAAATAAATCGGCAAGCCCAGCCTGAACTGAGGGATGCAAGTGAATTTCCGGCTGTTCTAGGATGATGATTGAGCCTTCTGGAACATAGTAGCAGAGCACAAGCACAGGTAAGATTTGAGAAACCCCAAAGCCGACATCTGCGATCGTTGTTTCAGTAGAATCAGACGTTTTCTGAACACGAATTTCGTACTCTTGCCGATTTTCAGCGATAGGACTCAATCGAAAACTATGAATCAAGCCTAACCGTCTGAGCCACTTCGCTACTTGCTCCTCTACATATGTATCTTGGCGACGTGAGGCTAACAAAGCCAGGATAGTATCTTCTCCCCTGTTTCCTACGCTTTGAGGCATTTCACCAGACCAACTATACAATCTACGAGGATAGTCACGCAGTGGCCCCAGGTAGTAAACTTCTCTCATTTGAATTTCAAATGAAGATACCAAATTAATAATATAGTTAGTTATCGCAATCCCGATTCGTGTAGATAGTCCATAACTCTTGAAAGGAGCGATGACATGGTTCTCATACTGTTTAGCAACCAAAGGTGAAACATCGCCATCAGAAAATAGCTTATATTTTTTGGGAAACTCTGATCCGGGTATGCACTCCTCTCCGATGATATTCTCAACACCTCTATTACTTTTGAATACATAACTTATAGCATTTACATTGAGATCGTCTAGTTCAATAGAAAGGTTGCATCTTAGTGCAAGAACATCTTTATACTCCTCATAGGATGGAATTCCGCCGAAAGGCTCACCATATTTAGATAGAGCACCTGTGGGTAAAAGGACTGATTTATTCGGTTTCCAGCAGAGAGAAAAGCAAAGATAATTTGGGAGATCATTCTTATGAATAAAACTTCGTGTGCTCCCTAAATTCACGTAAGTATTGCTATTACCTGTGTGCAGTATCCGGTTCATATCGGCAGACTCTACTGTTTGCTTTAGCATAAGTAGAAACTGCAAAATGCTGCTTTTGCCAGAGCTGTTTGTTCCAAACAAGCCTGTAATCGGCGCGAGTTTGATATCACCCGTATCACGCCAGGATTTGAAATTTTGGAATCTTAGGGTTTCCAGCATTGGGCTTTAAGGGAGTATTGCTTACGTATCTCTATTGACCATATTTGAGTCGGTCGTTCTCAGCACAGCCTGAGTGCGTTGCATAAATTCTAAAGCCTGCTCTTTTAATTGGGCATGCTAATGCGAGCAATCCTTAGCCTTTGGGCAGCGAGCATAAAGCCAGTAATGCTGAGCGGCTCCTAACCCTCAGCCTTTAGCAAATACTCTGTCAGCCACTGCTGTCCGTCTCGGGCAATACCGGGGCTGGTGGCGCTTTTTATAGTCAATCCGACTGCGGTACCGCCCCCGATCATAGACCCCCTCAAAGATAGGCTGGAGGTCAATGGCAATACCATCATCCGTAGGCTTCAGCGGAATCGTGATTTGAGGCAGGGGTTGCTGCAAACCAAAACCGTATAGCTCAGCCTCCGGGCGCAGATGACTAGGGCTCACCAAAATTCGATACAGCGTTGGCGCAACTTCACTGGCAAACGGCATCGATTCCCCAACACGCAGGAGATCGAGTTCCACCAAATTGGTTTCACTACCTAAGATTTGAGTACGCTTTGCTTCGTAGGTGGCGCGCCCGCCCGCCCGTTTATTTTTAGGCGACAGCAGCTCAATAGCCGTAATCACCTGTCCCGTTGCCAACTCACGAATCTCTAGATATCGTTCAGTAACTTCCTCCGGCATAGGCACTTCAACCCGCTGAGGTTTAGCCTGAAGCGCGATCGCATTTGAAGGAAGATTTGGCTGCGCGGGGATTTGGTTTTGAGCAACGACAACCGCATCTGGAATACCAACCAGGACATTTGCCGTGTTATCTGAATAAGTCCGGGCTTCCACCTCGACGTAGTAGCCAGGCGACAGACGAGGCTCAATGGCATCGGCCAACGCCACAATAAAACGGCTGTGAAACGATGGCCAAAAGGCAGACTGTTCCAAATAAGGGTCCATGCCGGGTAAAGGGGATGGCATCGAGTAGCTTCCTAGCAAAAGCGCGCAGTATCTAAATCCTATCGCTTCAATCAGCGGGCTTACCGCATCGAATTTAGATCGCGGAGCAGTTTCAAGGGCGTGTCATGATCTGAGGGCTTCTAATTGGGCACTCTGATGCGATCGCTGATTTGTCTTACGGTTTGGGCCAGGGCGTGATCTTTCTCAATCGCTTTGGTAATTTTTTCGCAGCTATACATTACGGTGGTGTGATCTTTACCGCCAAACTCTTCGCCAATCTTGGGCAGGCTGAGATCGGTATGTTGACGCATCAGATACATGCCAATTTGACGCGCCTGACTGATTTCCCGGCGGCGAGAGCTGCCCTTAAGATCCTCGATTGCAACGCTAAAGGTTTCTGAGACGGCAGCGATTACCGAAGCCGGAGATGCCTCAACTTTCTCTGAGGACGAACTCAGCACCGGATAGAGGTTTTCCACGCTCATGGGCAACCCAGAAATAGAGGTATAGGCGATCGCGCGAATTAGCGCCCCCTCTAGCTCACGAATATTAGAGGTAAACGTAGACGCGATATACTCCACCACCGCGCGGGGAAGCTGCACCCCTTCGTATTCCGCTTTCTTCTGCAAAATCGCCATGCGAGTTTCTAAATCAGGGGGCTGAATATCTGCAATCAGACCCATAGAAAATCGGGAGCACAATCGCTCTTGCAGCTTGGGAATTTGGCTAGGGGGGCGATCGGAGGCCAGGACAATCTGCTTGCCTGCCTCATGGAGGGTATTAAAGGTGTGAAAAAACTCTTCCTGGGTGTATTCCTTGCCTTCAATAAACTGAATATCGTCTACTAGCAGCACGTCAACTTCTCGGTAGTGCTCCCGAAAGTACTGCATACTGTCTCGGCGAATGGCCGTAATCAGGTCATTCGTAAACTGCTCAGTAGACACATAGGCCACGCGAGCGCCATCGCCGGCGTCGCCGCTGCGGTAGTGGCCAATGGCCTGCATCAGGTGAGTTTTGCCCAGTCCCACACCGCCACATAAAAACAGCGGGTTAAATTCACGCCCCGGGGACTCGGCCACCGCCAGGGCCGCAGCGTGGGCCATGCGGTTATTGGCCCCAACCACAAAGCGAGAAAACACCGCTTTGGGATTGAGATTAGCGGCTCGGTAGGTTGGAGCGGCTGCGGGGGTGGCAGCGGCGCTGCCCTGGGTTCGCCTGCGTTTGGGGGGCGCAGGTTTGGGCCAGTTAGGGACATCAATGGCTGGGGTGGGTAACGGCTCTGGCTCCGCCACGGGGGGCAGTTCCATTTCGCTGGTGCCGTTGAGATCGACGGTGACCTGAATATCGAGGGCATAGCCAACCACGTCATTGACCGCTTGGGCGATCGCGCCCACATAGTGCTTTTGTAGCCAGTTGCGGGCAAAGGGGTTGGGTGTCGCAATGGTCAAGACTCGATCGGTCATTGTGTGAATGCGAGCGGGTTTGATCCAGGTTTCAAAGGTTGGCCCGCTGAGTTCTTGATTGAGTCGATTAAGTACCTGGCTCCACAGCCCCTCTAACCCTTGTTCCACAGTCAACCCCTCCATATTTATCGCTGCAATACTGCTTTCTGCTGCTCAAATTCGTGCTGCTCAAATCGTTCTGTGCTGCTTAGACAACAGTCGTCCCCAAGCCCCTACGCAGCGGCAAGGCACTGTTTGGAGAGACGACAAGCCAACGCCACCCAACCGGGCATGGACTTGGCAAGATATGATTCAGCAGTCTCGAAGCCACCGCCGATGGATTTGAACTTAAACGGTAATCGGGCGCGATCGCTGATTTTGACTAAATCCGGTTTTGAGTTAAATTCGGCCTGACAACAGGTTGGATAATAGGTTGATGATTAAATCGATTGACGTTGCGTTAGTTGGATAGCTCACAGTTTTACTACGTTAAACGTTAGCGGATTAAATCGGTCAAATTAAAATTGGTCAAATTAAACCAGTCACAGTCTTATTTACTCACAGGAGCTGACCCGTAGGCGCTCTCTATATTCCCCAGAAGATATTAGCCCTTGATGGCAGGATCTATAGAGTACTAGATGTAGACAGTGGATGATAGGTCAAATTGCAGATATAGCGTTTTCTTTAGTTTTGACCCGTTGCTTAAATCATCCTGTAACGTAGCTGAGCTGAGCGATTTTCCGTAAAGCAGGTGGAACTCCTGCATTTTACCCGCCGTCTTCGAGAACACGTTAACTACTGAGATTGGGATAGTTTAGTCTCGCTATGATTCAGTTGCCTCCTGCCTGGTTATCTCGTCGTGCTGTGGTGTGGCGCAGACGGCTTGCTTACAGCGTAATGACCCTTGTTGCTGCGATCGCCATTTTTATTGCCAGCCAAAATGCTCCCTCCAGCGCAATTACGCTGCCGGAGCCCCCCGTTATTGCCCAGCTTCCGGGAACGGGACAGTTGCTCCAAAACCAGAGCCCCAACTTTATTGCAGAAGCCGTTGAGCAGGTTGGCCCGGCAGTGGTGCGCATCGATGCGGCGCGGACCGTGACCCGCCGCGTGCCCAGCGTATTTAACGACCCCTTTTTTCGGGAGTTCTTTGGCGGATTTAACCTTCCCGAGCAGCCCTCAACCCGGGTGGAGCAGGGCACCGGCTCCGGATTTATTGTGGAGAGCAACGGCACTATTTTGACCAATGCCCACGTGGTCGCCGGAGCCGACCGGGTGATTGTTACCCTGCGAGACGGGCGCGAATTTCCGGGAGAAGTGATTGGAGAAGATTCACTCACCGACGTGGCGGTGATCCGCGTGCAGGCTTCAGGGCTGCCCACGGTTTCCATCGGCAATTCCGATCGGATTCGTCCGGGAGAATGGGCGATCGCCATTGGCAATCCCCTCGGACTCGACAATACCGTAACCGCTGGGATTATCAGCGCCACGGGGCGCAGCAGCACTCAAGTGCGAATTCCCGATAAGCGCGTCAACTTTATTCAAACCGATGCGGCGATTAACCCCGGTAATTCTGGCGGGCCGCTGCTAAATCAGCGGGGGGAAGTGATCGGTATGAACACGGCAATTATTGGAGGGGCCCAGGGACTGGGCTTTGCGATTCCGATTAATACGGCCCAGGCGATCGCCAACGAACTGATTGCTAACGGTCGGGTAGAGCATCCCTATATCGGCATCCAAATGCGCACCCTTACCCCAGCCCTACGAGACACCCTCAATCAGGACCCCCGCAGCCCGGTGCAGATTATGGCCAATGAAGGCGTGGTGATTTTGGGCATTGTCCCTAATTCTCCAGCCAGCCGCAGCGGTCTCCAGCTCGGAGACGTTATCCAGGAGATCAACGGCACGGCTGTAGACCAGGCCGAAACCGTACAGTCCGTGGTCGGAGCGGCCCAAGTGGGTGACACCCTGACCTTAGCGATTCAGCGCCAGCGCCAAAATCTGCAAATTCAATTGCAAACTGAGTCGCTGCCGATGTAGGCCAGCCATTAAGGAATCGGCAGCAGTTGGGCTTCAGCGTGAACCGCAGGAAATGACTGCTCTGGCAGCGGCTGATTTAGAAACGAGCAGAGTTTTTCCCACCCCTCTCCCGCGCAGATATTTAGGACTAATAAATCTTGGGGGCGATCGCCAAAATAGTCGATCACGTTTCGGCAGTGTAGATCATACACATAGGACATCCGGGCTGGATTAAACTCGCAGCAGCCGAAAACAGCGACCTTTAGAAAATTTGTGATTTCTAGATGGCTTTTATAGTCAGAAGGGTAACCATCCATTACCGGAAGCTCTAGTTCGTGGTTCCAGTGTTTTTGCAGCGATCGTAGCCAGCCTGTTTTTTCGCGAACCGTCAGAATAAATTTGCTGTTGGGATAAGCTGCATCTAGCTGTGAGTAAAAGGGCGCGACGGTAATATCGGTAACGCCGTCATAGCGTTGAAGAATAGAGAGATGATAGATTGCGGACTGAAGCTCTTTTAAGGTGGTTTTATCGTTGGGATAGTGGACAACGTTATAGCCCAAAATAGCCAGCGCAGCGGTTAAGCTTTTTGTTCCGGTTCGGCTTAGACCTAGCCCAAATAATTTTGCCTTTTGGCTCGCATCCTTCATAAATGTCCGTGAATCAAAAAAT
>JBCDFX010000210.1:0-7117 GCA_039177155.1 Cyanobacteria bacterium P01_H01_bin.119 | reverse complement strand
TTGACGTTGTACTCAAAGCTGGCGGGCGTCTTGGCGTCCGCTTCTAGAGAACCATCCATCATCACGCTGGTAAAGCCGTTGCGGATAGCAGAGTAGCAGGTGGCAGGACTATTGCCGTGGTCTTGGTGCATCACCACGGGAATATCGGGATAGCTTTCTACCGCACCTTGAACCAAATGGCGCAGAAAATTTTCCCCAGCGTACTTGCGCGCACCGCGAGAGGCCTGCAGAATAACAGGGCTATCCATCTCTTTGGCCGCTTCCATAATGGAAATAATCTGCTCAAGATTATTAACGTTGTAAGCAGGAATGCCGTAACCGTTTTCAGCCGCGTGATCAAGCAGCAGTCTCATTGGGACGAGCGCCATAAAATCCTCCTAATCGTGTTCTCGCTACTTCGGCAGTTGAACTCTGTTCAATCGAATCCACTGTGGATTCTAATTACAGAATTCCGGTTGCAGTGGATTCTGCTTAGATAAGTACTCTTACCTATTAATCTTAGGCCATCGCTGGTAAACGTCTAATTTCTCACTGAGGCTATTTCAGCAGATACAGTCCCAATCAGTGTCCCAAGTGGGAGTTCCAGCAGCAAACTGGTATTCCAATATTCCACCACTGGAACAAAGCCAACGTTCTTACAAGGAACTTCAGCCGAATATTTAGACGAAATCTAAACCTGAGATTAAGAATACAATACCAGATAGCCTGAAAGGTGCTGACGCTGCCTCGTCAATAAAATGGCCTAAGACGTGACTCAAAAAATATGGGTCGCCTGGGATTCGAACCCAAGACCAATCGGTTAAAAGCCGAGTGCTCTACCGCTGAGCTAGCGACCCTAAACTGCTGTGCTGCCTCTGAACACGGTTACTAACAATAGCATATAAAAGATATCGGCAAGTCGGGTTAAGCTCTCTCGCCGAAGCGGCTTTTACATTACGTAAAGTTTTGGGTGAGTTTGGTTGCGCGATCGCTTTAGACTTAAAAACACTTTCATCACCAAAGCACTCTTATCACTGCAGCGATCTATGTTTCCGACCCACCGTCCTCGTCGTCTCCGGGGCCATGCTCAACTGCGCCGCATGGTCCGCGAAAATATTGTGACCACCAGCGATTTGATCTATCCGCTGTTTGCCGTGCCGGGGGAGAGCGTTGCGCAGGAAGTTAAATCCATGCCTGGGGTTTACCAGCTTTCGGTGGACAAAATTGTGGAAGAGGCTAGAGAAGTCTATGGCTTGGGGATTCCGGCCATTATTTTGTTTGGCATACCCGAAGATAAAGACGTGGAGGCGACCGGCGCTTGGCACGAGTGCGGCATTGTCCAAACTGCGACAGCGGCGGTGAAGCAGGCGGTGCCGGATTTAATCGTGGTGGTGGATACCTGTCTGTGCGAATATACGTCTCACGGGCACTGCGGCTATCTGCAAGTGGGGGATTTGACCGGGCGGGTGCTGAACGATCCGACCCTGGAGCTGCTGAAGAAAACGGCGGTATCTCAGGCAAATGCCGGAGCCGATATTATCGCGCCCTCAGGCATGATGGACGGTTTTGTGCAGGCGATTCGCAGCGGTTTGGACGGGGCGGGATTTGAGCATTTGCCAATTTTGTCCTACGCGGCTAAGTATGCCTCGGCCTACTACGGACCGTTTCGGGATGCGGCGGAGTCGGCGCCGCAGTTTGGCGATCGCCGTACTTATCAGATGGATCCGGGCAACGGCACTGAAGCGTTAAAAGAAATCGAGCTAGATATTGCCGAAGGGGCCGATATGCTGATGGTAAAGCCTGCCCTGTCTTATATGGATATTATCTGGCGAGTCAAAGAAGCAACTGACCTGCCGGTAGCAGCTTACAACGTGTCTGGAGAATATTCTATGGTGAAGGCTGCCGCCCTCAACGGCTGGATTGATGAGGAGAAGGTAGTAATGGAAACCATGACCAGCTTTAAGCGGGCAGGAGCTGATCTGATGCTGACTTATCACGCTAAAGATATCGCTCGGTGGATAGCCTAAATGGACGCAAGATTTGGAGAAATTGATGTGCGGGCTCTAGCGCAGCGAATCGGTGAGAGGGAACCGCTGCAGTTGATTGATGTGCGAGAACCCCAGGAGCTGGCGATCGCCTCTGTCGACGGCTTCGACAATCTACCCCTGAGCGAATATGCAGAGTGGGCTGACACAATTGCGGTGCGGTTTGATCCTGAGGTGGAGACCATTGTAATGTGTCATCACGGCATGCGCTCAGCTCAGATGTGCCAGTGGTTGATTGCTCAAGGGTTTACCCAGGTCAAAAATCTGGTGGGCGGCATTGACTCATATTCCGTGGTTGTTGATCCCTCTGTTCCTCGGTATTGATTAGTGCAAAGGATGAAGATGAGCTGCGATCGCACTTTGCGCCAAAATTAGGCGAGTTCTTTGCTGCCAAACGATCCCTAAGGCTTGGCAAGCAATCTGTATTGAACACTAACCCACAGCCTTTGTTCCGTCCGCACCAAAGCAGTGTTAGCTGGCTGGCAACTACTCAAGTTTTACTCCAATAACCAAGCAAACAAGTCTTTGACTATAAGCTGTAGCTCACTTGCAAACGACGGTACAGAAACAACTTCATCTGGCTCATCCAAAACCTCAGGCTCTTGCTTCGGACGATAGACAAACACGGTATGCTCGTCTGGATCGATTAACCAACCCATTTGGGTTCCATGTCGCAGACAGTGAAGGATATTCGTCGTTACTTTTGTTTGGCTTTGATCAGGAGACAGGATTTCAATTGTCCAATCTGGCGCGGTAGGAAAGGTATTGGCAACCTCTCCATTCTTATCACGGGGAATTCGGCTCCAGACCAACACTGCAATGTCAGGAACAGTTGAACGGTCACCAAAAGTACTGCGTAGTTGAGGAAATGCACGAGCAATACGCTTTGACTTAACTACCCCGTTGATAGCAGATACGAGTTCCCCTTGGATATCACTATGTTTCCCTTGAGGCATCGGTTTATAAATAATCTGACCATCTATGTATTCACTCGCAGGTTTCGTTTCTGGTAACTGCAAAAACTCCGCCAAGGTTAGTGTTTTAGATGGTGTTTGTACCATTTGGGTTTGTCCCTCTTTCAGCCAAATCAGAAACTAATTTCTAGTTTACTTAGAAACTCAATGAGGTTAACTGCTCTGTCTCAATCGATAGCCCAGGCCAGCTACTATTATTTAGCGGGAAAGTTTCTACCTAAGATCCCTATACGAGTAGATAGGTAGAAATATGTCCGCCTAAGATTCTGTTTTGCATAAATAGGTGGAATTATGTCTACATAAAATCCCGCTTTGGGTGAATAGGTGGAATTTTTTAGTGCGCTCATTATCCCTAAGCCACCTCTGAATTAAACCTATTTAGAGTTTTTCCACAATGCCAGCTATGCAATCACGCTGCTCAGCACCGGTTCGGCTACTGCTGCATCGGGCGCGTAAATCTTGGAGACATAATCAGCCACCATCCGATCGGTATTAAACATCGGAGCGCAGGTGCGGATAGCGGCTTTCATCATTTTTACCCAGCCTTTGGGAATGCCGTTGGCATCCCGGTCGTAATAAAGCCGGGCCATATCTCGCTCCAGAATGCTGTAAAGCGATTCGGCGTCAATTTCATCTTGCAGCTCCTGATCGCTGGTGTTGGCGTCTTCGCCGACGATCCAACCGTTAATGCCTCGGCCTCGCCGGTCGGTCTTAAATCCCTCACACCACCAGCCGTCCAGCACGCTGCAGTTAATGCCGCCGTTGAGGCTGACCTTTTGACCACTGGTGCCGGAGGCTTCCATGGGTCGCCGGGGGTTGTTGAGCCAAACGTCCACCCCGCGCACCAGTAGCTTGGAAGTATACATATCGTAGTTTTCGATAAACGCGACGCGATCGCGCAGTGCCGGGTGCCGGCACCACTCCATTAACCGTTGAATAATGCGCTTGCCTTCATCGTCGGCGGGATGGGCCTTACCCGCAAAAATAAGCTGAATTGGGCGCTTTGCGTTGGAGAGAATTCGCACCGATCGCTGCAAATCTCGAAAAATTAGGTAACCTCGCTTGTAGGGACTAAAGCGACGGGCAAAGCCGAGGGTCAGGGTATTGGGATCGAGCAGGCGATCGACAGCCGCAACCTCGTCTGCGGCTTCCCCCCGATCCTGGCGCGACCAGCGAACGCGATCGCGGGTGTAGGCAATCAGCCGCTCCTTTAAGATGCAGTGACGCTGCCACAGCTCTGCATCGGGAATTTTGTCTATCTTGGCCCATAGATCGGGATTCGCCATATGCTGAGACCAGTTTTCGCCCAGATGACGCTCATAGAGATCGCCAATTAGCGGTGCCGTCCAGGTGCGGGCGTGCACCCCGTTGGTGATATGGCTGATAGGCACTTCGTCTTGGCTGCGCTCTGGATAGAGGGGATGCCACATCTGCCGGGAAATATCCCCGTGTTTTTTGCTGACGCCGTTGGCGGAGCGGGTCATTCGCAATGCTAACACCGTCATACCAAAGGGCTCCCACGGATCGCCTAGCCGCCGGGCTCCTAAAGCCTGAAACTGCTCCCGCGAAAGCTCTAACTCAGGCCAGTAGTCGGCAAAGAACGAGTCCACCATATCGGCAGAAAAGGTGTCGTTGCCGGCGGGAACCGGCGTATGGGTGGTAAAAACGGCGCGATCGCGCACCCGAGGCTCCACATCGTAAAAAGAGTCGCCCGTATACTCCATTTCGTGGCGGGCCACCTCCAGCAGCGCAAAGGCGGCATGGCCCTCATTCAGGTGGTAGACCGACGGTTCAATCTCTAGGGCGTTTAGCACCCGCACCCCGCCGATGCCCAGCAAAATTTCTTGTCCAATGCGGGTTTCCCGGTTGCCGCCGTAGAGATGCCCGGTCAGCCAGCGATCGATGGGGTCATTGTCCTCTCGATCGGTGTCTAACAAATACAGATTCACTCGGCCAATGCGCGCCCGCCAAACCTGTACTCGCACCATTCGCTGACGGATGCTGACCCGCACGGTGACAGGCTGACCAAACTCATCCCGCACCAGCTCCAGGGGCATATGCTCAAAAATATTGTCGATATAGTAGTCTTCTTGCCAGCCGCTGCGGTTGAGGCGCTGGCAAAAGTATCCCTGACGGTACAGCAGACCAATACCCACCATGGGAACGCCCAAATCCGACGCCGACTTTAGGTGATCGCCCGCCAGGACGCCCAAGCCGCCGCAGTAAATTGGCAGAGACTCGTGGATGCCAAACTCAGCGCAGAAATAGGCCACGGGCTGCTCCGGCGAAATCTGCGGTGCCACCCGATTTGACCAGGTATCGTACTCCCCCATGTAGATGTCGAACTGTTTGGCCAATCGATCCAGCCGTCTGAGGTACTGCGGATCTTCGGCCACCTGAGAGAGTCGCTCGTAGGGCACAGACTCAAGCAGCGCCACCGGGTTGTGCTGGCAGGCTTTCCAAAGGGTCGGCTCAATAATGCTAAAGAGGGAAATCCGCTCCGTCGTCCAGCTCCACCAGTAGTTGTAGGCTAAATCAGCAAGGCGACGTAGGGGAATAGGCAGGCGGGCGCGGAGGTGGGAAATCGGGTTCATGGCGGGGACGACAGGGAAACGAAGCGACGATGAAAAAGCGCTCAAAATTCGTAAAAATCTGGCGGCTAGCAAACCATGGTAATGCTTTTTACACCCCAGCTAACACCCCCTCAGCCGCTTAATATATTGACGGTGATGTAAAGCTTTCTAAAGTGCTGTCAGCGCCTTAACAATATGGCTTGGGCTCACCCGATCGCTGACAACAGCGCGGCCAATACCCTGGGGCAAAATAAACCTAACTCTGCCGTCTTTAACTTTTTTGTCGGACTTTAGCGTATCGAGAATATCGTCGATGGATAAATCGGCAGGGATTTGATCGGGCAGCCCCACCTTTTTAATCAGAGATTGCTGCCGCCGGGCTTGGGTTTCGCTCCAGCTTTGCAGTTCAGTGGCGATCGCCCCCACCGCCACCATGCCGATGGCAACGGCTTCCCCGTGATTGACGCGGCGGTATCCGGTCAGGCTTTCCACCGCGTGGCCGATGGTATGGCCGTAGTTCAAAATTGCTCGCAGCCCCCCCTCTTTTTCATCCTGGGTTACCACTTCTGCTTTGGCCTTGGCCGAGCGCTCCAAAATCGTTTGCAGCAGCGCTAGCGGAATAGTCTGGGCATCGGCGATCGCCTCGGCTCCCTCTAGCTGCTCAAACAAATCCCGGTCCCAAATCACCCCGTATTTAATCACCTCTGCCATCCCCGCCTGAAAGTCTCGCTGGGGTAGGGTTTGCAGCACTGTTGGGTCAATCAATACCAGCTTGGGCTGATGAAAAGCGCCAATCAGATTTTTGCCGTGGGGATGGTTTACCCCCGTTTTGCCGCCAATGGCGGCATCTACCATTGCCAGCAGGGAGGTGGGCACCTGCACCACAGCAATGCCTCGCAGCCAGGTTGCCGCCGCAAACCCAGTCATATCGCCAATGACGCCGCCGCCCAAGGCAATCATGGCCGAGCCCCGCTCCAGCCGGTGGTCCAGCGCTGCGTCGTAGATGGTTTTAACCGTATCTAGGGTTTTGTACTGCTCGCCATCAGGGAGAATGCAGGCTTTGACCGCATAACCCGCTTGAGCTAGGCCGTCTAAGGCAGATTCCCCGTAGTGGGCAAATACGGTGGTATTGGAGACCAGCAGCAGGCGCGTCCCCGGCTTAATCAGCGGCTGCGACGACTGAGACAGCCAGGTGCCGATTTGCTTAATCCCACCGGGGGCGATCGCAATGGAGTAGGCTTGTCCGGGCAGGGGCACCTCAATCATGGCTGCAGGAGAATTGGGGGCGCTCAGTTCGACGGTATCAGTGGGGAAAGCTGGCATAGTTGAGTAGAATTAAGCAAATAATGCTGTAGGAGATCCCGGTTATGGATGGAATTATAATTTATCTTGCTTTGCTGGCTGGAGCCTTTACCACCGCGATGAGCCTCTATTTTGGGCTGCGGGCGGTAAAGCTTATTTAGCCGATTTAGCTTTAGCCGATTTAGGATCGGGGCTCAAAGCCCGCGCCAGCCAGTTGTGCGATCGCCGAATATTCAGCGATCGC
>JBCDFX010000209.1:0-7125 GCA_039177155.1 Cyanobacteria bacterium P01_H01_bin.119 | reverse complement strand
CGGCGGCTAAGCTTTGCGCTATTTGGTGTTACCACCCCCTCAGATCTAATCAGCAACTCCAAGCTGACGCCGTTTAATGTGGGCGATCGCAGCGGCGCTATCCAGCTGGAGGGCTTTACCACAGAAGAGGCCAAACCCCTTCTGCCCGGTCTGGCCCAGAGCGTAGCTAATCCTGAGAGTGTTCTCCACGAAATTTTGCGGTGGACGGGCGGCCAGCCCTTTTTAACCCAAAAGCTGTGCGATTTGGTGCACAAAACCGCCCAGCAGCGATCGCCGACGCCTATTGCCGTTCTCCCCCAGGAGGTGCAGCAGATTGTGCAAAAGCAGGTGATTACCAACTGGGAAGCCCAGGACATACCGGAGCATTTGCGCACCATACGCGATCGCCTGCTGGATGACGAACAGCAGGCGGGGCAGATTTTAGGGCTGCATCAGCGGCTGCTGCGGGAGCAGGGGCTGCAGATTGATGCAGCTTTAGAAAGCTGGCCGGGGCTAGTCAGCCTCCAGCTTTCCGGGCTGGTCAGCCGCCGGGAGGGGCGGTTGCGAATTCGCAACCGTATCTATCGAGCAATTTTTGATCAAGATTGGGTCACGGCTCAGCTCGCCAAGCGCCGTCCCTACGCCCAAATGCTGCAAGCCTGGCTTGACGCTGAGCGCAGCGATGAATCGCCGCTGCTTCGGGGCAGTGCGCTGCGGCAGGCCGAGCAGTGGGCCGACACCCACAATATGAGTGAGGATGACTATCAGTTTTTGGCGGCCAGCCAAGCCCTAGAGCGCAAAGTTCGAGAGCAGCAGTTGGAGTCTGAGCGGGTGCAGGCGGTTGAAGCCAGGCTTGCCGCCGAGCAAAAGAGTAAACAGCGGCTACGGCTGGCCCTGATTGCCGTTAGCGTTGGTTTGGCTGTTTCTTTCGGACTGTTAGTCTATGGCCGCCGGCAATACCGGCAGGCGGTCTCCAGCGAGCTCAGCGCCAAGCAGAATGAAATTGAAGCGATCGCTGCGATCGCCGACACCCGCTTTTCCTCTAAGCAAACCTTAGATGCTTTGGTGGAATCCATTCGCGCCCACAAGGAGCTGACCCGGCTTGAGCAGCTTTCCCAGCGCCATAACCAGGGCGGTCAAGCAATTGACGGCCTGCGCAACCAGGTATTTAACACCCTCCAGCGCACCCTCTTCGGCGTGGTTGAGTCTAATCGACTCTCGGTGCAAGAAGCTTCGGCCGCCATGATTGCGGTGGCCTACAGTCCTAAGGGCGATCGCATCGCCACCGCCAGTACAGACGGCAGCGTTTTTTTGTGGAACCGCAGCGGCGAGCGCATCGGCACTTTATCTAGTCGCAACGATATTCCGGTGCGGGATTTGGCCTTTCACCCCACCCAGGCTCAGATTGTGGCTATCAATGACAACGGCGCACTGATCTTCTGCGACTTAGTCAACCAAAAAAGCTACGAAATTTTGAGCGGCGTTGCCCCTCTGCACGCCCTAGCCTATAGCCCAGAAGGCAACTGGCTAGCAACAGCTGGAGAAGACGGAGACGTTCACCTATGGCGCTCAGGGGATCGCGAACTGATTCGCAAATTTCGTGCCCGCAGCGGCGCAATCTATGGCCTGGCCATCAGCCCCGATGGGCGAATGATTGCTACAGGGAGCGAAGACGGCACTATCAAGCTGTGGACGCCCAAAGGCGAATTGCTGAAAACGTTTGCGGCTAGCTCTGAGCGCAACGATAGCGACCCCAGCGACCGCCGCGATTCGCAAGACTCGCCAGATAACTCAAATACTCCGGCCAATCCCGACACTAGCCCCAGAACCGCCGGTGCTGCCAACATTTCTGAGTTCAATATCGTAGGCGCTAGCATTGCCAGCATGGCCCAGGCTGAAGTCGCCCAGGCAAATGCCGAAGAGAACGCTGATTCAGCCAATACCGCTCCCGTATCAGCTCCGGTAGGTCATAGCGGCCCGGTTGAGGCCGTGGCTTTTAGCCCCGATGGGCAAACCCTGATTTCGGCCAGCAGCGATAATACGCTGAAACAGTGGCGTATTGCCGATCAAACCCTGTTAAACAGCTTTGAAGGGCATACGGCTGCCGTTCACAGTTTGGCCTACAGTCCCGACGGCAAAACCATCGCCTCAAGCAGCGCCGACACCACCATTAAGCTCTGGGCCACCGACGGCACAGTGTTGACCACCTTTAGCGGTCACAGAGCCGCCGTCCACGACCTAATGTTTGAACAAAACGGACAGCAGCTGGCCACCGCTAGCGATGACGGCACGGTACGCCTGTGGCAGCCAAATAACGACTGGTTGATTCCGCTACAGGGCCATGGGGCAGCTGTAAACACCGTGGCCTTTAGCGCGGATGGTACCCATTTGGTCACCGCCAGTGACGACAACACCGTTAAGTTATGGCGCAAGCAGGAGAATCGGGTAGCGCTGCTGCACACCTTATCCGGGCACACCGGACGAGTAGCCCAGGCTGTATTTAGTCCTGATGGTCGAACGGTGGCCACTGCTGGGGAAGATAAGCTGATTCGGCTTTGGAATGTGGCCGACGGCAGCCTTCAGCAAACCTATCCGGCCAGAAACGAGAACAATCTCAGCTTAGATGATGCCCACAGCGAACCGATTACCAGCCTAGCCTTTAGCCCCGATGGGCAATATCTAATATCTGGGGATGCGGGCAATAAGGTTAAGCTCTGGGACTCTCAAACGGGCTTTTTGCAAGAAGAGCCCAAGCCAGACGGAGATACCATCACTCAGGTCACCTTTAGCTCCGACGGTAAAACCTTTGCGGTACTGGCTAACGACCGTCAGATTCAGGTGCTCAACCTGGTTGGAGATATTGAATACAAGCTATCTCGCCACAGCAGCAGAGTGAACGCTCTTAGCATCGACCCAAAGGCAAATATACTGGTCAGCGCCAGCGAGGCAGGCGAGTTGATGGTTTGGGACTTAGCCGAGGGAACTTTGATCGAGTCATTTGAAGCGTTAGATCTCGGTTCCGCTGAAACAAATGCTGAGATCAATAGCGCAACGACAAATGGCGCAACCGAGGCTGCTACAGATTCAGCCTTTGATTCTGAAGCTGCAAACGCTGCGGGGGGCGAAGCAGCCCCAGAAACAAGTCTGGATAAGCGCCAGTCTCAGGCTGAACCAGAGCGGGTTAACCGGATCGCCCTTAGCCCAGACGGCAGGTTTATTGCGATCGCCCATCAAGATCACTCTATTCGCTTACGCGATCGCCAGACGGGAGAGCTGCTGGGCACCCTGAGGGGCCACGACGGCAGCGTACTAGACGTTGCCTTTAGCCCGGACGGGCAATATCTGGCTTCTACCGGGAGCGATCGCAAAGTACTGCTGTGGCGCTTTGAGCAACTGCTTAGCGAAGAAACGCTCCTGACCTATGCCTGCGGGTGGATTAGCAACTACTTAACCTACGGCCCTGACCGACCAAAAGACAGTGAAGCCCTCTGTCAGTCGTAGTCTATTTTGGATTGGGTTAGGCCCTTTGAGCTAGCGATGCAGTCGTTCGTGAACCAAATCCTGAATCATGGGCAGTCGCGACTGCACGTACTGGGCGACCTCCGAACTGCCAGGATCTGCCAATCCTGTATTGAGGCTAAGCTGATGGATGATCCAATCTACCAGGTTAGGGGCATCCAACTCAGCAACGGTGTGAGGGTCGGCAGCCTCAATGATTTTCCATAACTGGCGTAAAACGCTAGGATTCATGGCTTCAACCAGGGTACGAGGGACAATGATGCTCGACTTGAAATAATTTAAAGAAAATTTAAGGTTTTATGGAGCGATTTAGTGCGTTATTTACTCTGTCCACTGTAAGCATAGAGTAAAGAGAGCATCTAGAACAGCCGAAGCCGTACTGAGAACAGTATTAATTTTGCGAACTCAGCCGATCTATCGAACGATGGAATTCGAGTGATGAATTCAAATTCACGCCCAGGTCAAACCCAGCCAGAGCTGAATCACTGGCAGCAGGCGCTTGTGGCGGCCCAGTCTCGCTATCAAGATCTTCAAAGTCGCTATGACCATCTAGCCGCTCAGTGTCAGGCTCAGGAGCAATTCCTCAGTAATATTTATGACGGCGTAAATCAGGGTATCTTTGTGATTGATGTCCTCGCAAAGGCGGCAAACGGTTCTCAGGAGAATGGCGCCGAAGAGGCTCAGAACCGATTCCGGATAGTGGCCTTTAATCCAACTTGTGAAGCGTTAACAGGGTTAGCCAATGAAGCGATCGCGGGTAAACTGCTAGACGACGTTTTGCCCGAAGACGCGGCCCAAATACAGCAGCGCTATCAAACCTGTATCGAGAGCCGCGCCGCCCTGAGCTACGAGGAGAAGCTGCTATTTCAGGGTCGAGAAAGCTGGTGGCTAACAACCCTGCATCCCTTACTGGATAAAGACGATCAGGTTTATCGCTTAGTTGGCACTACCCTCAATATTGACCGTCGCAAACAGGCGGAGACGGCCCTTACCCAGCTCAATCAACAGCTAGAGCAGCGAGTCCAGAGCCGAACCGCAGAACTGGAAGCCGCCAATCGGCTTAAAGATACGCTGCTAACCCGAGAACGCCAGGCTCGAACCGAGGTGGAGCTAGCTCAGGCTAGTCTTGCCGCCAGCGAACGACGCTACCGCAATGTGGTCAATGCGATTCAGGAAGCTATTTTTCAAACGGATCTAGACGGAAATTGGCAATTTCTCAGCTCAGTTTGGACCGATATTAGCGGCCTAACCATCGCTGAATGCCTAGATACTGGACTGTGGCAATGGGTTATACCTGCCGATCAAACCGACTGCCGTAACTGCTTGCAGAAGCTTATTTCAGGGGAACAAGAGGAGACACTAGCGGTATTTCGGCTACCCCAGCGCCGACGCGATCGCTCTAATTCTGCCCGACCCTTTGCAACCGATACCGATTTCGTAACCAACACCGATACAGACGCAGACACAGCAGCTCTGCGGGAAGACTCAGAAACGCATCTATATATCGAAATGTATGCCCAGGTTAATTGCGGGAGTGACGGCGAAATTGATGGGGTCTCAGGCTCCCTGAGGGATATTACGGAGCGGTTTCGAGCCCAGCAGCTTTTACAAACTAGGGCTGAAGAATTAACTCGCATCAATGCGGTGCTGCTGCAAACCACGACCCTACTCGAACGGCGCAACCAGGAGCTGGATCAGTTTGCCTATGTCACCTCTCACGATCTCAAAGCGCCCCTGCGGGCGATCGCAAACCTCAGTACTTGGCTAGAGGAAGACCTAGGCAATCAGCTCCCCGCCGATAGCCAGCACCATATGCATCTTCTGCGGGGGCGAGTACAGCGGATGGAATCCTTGATCAATGGCCTATTGGAATACTCGCGGGTAGGCCGCACAGAAGTCCCCACTGAGCGCGTTGATGTCGAGGCGCTTCTACAAGAGATTCTCGACTCCCTTGCCTTTCCTGCGGAATTTACCGTCGATTTGCCCAAGACCTTTCCAACCTTTGAGGCGAAACGACTGCTGCTGCGTCAGGTCTTTGCCAACCTGCTGAACAATGCCTATAAACACTGCGATCGCAACGATGGCCGGGTTCAAATTCGCTGGCGAGAGCTGGCAACAGCCTACGAATTTTCCATTAGCGATAACGGCCCCGGCATTGATCCTCAATACCACGACCGAATTTTTAGCGTCTTTCAAACTTTAAAAGCCAGAGACCAGCTAGAGAGCACGGGTATCGGCCTCTCCATCGTTCGCAAGATTATTGAAAGCGAAAATGGCCTAATTCGCGTTGACTCTGAGCTGGGTCGCGGCAGCAGCTTTATTGTTATCTGGCCTAAGCAGGTGTCCTCTTGAGTCAGCAGCACTTCGAAAATGCTCGGTCGGCAGGCCGTCTAGCCACTACCCCGGCCCAAAAAGTGTAAACAAACACTAAGTTCTGCCTCAAGATTGAGGACAGAGTGTCATGTAAATCGTTAATTTTGGGATAACTTATGTAAAGCAACTCCAGGTCTGCCATCGCTAACCTTAAAGCGCATTGCATTTAGGTCTGGCGCAGTAAGTTGTTTTGAGCTTCAACAATTGAAGGCTGCATAGGTCTGAAGGCTGCATAGGTCTCAAACTATCATTGGTTTTCGTCAATGGTATCCATTATGTCTGCCCAACAAAGATCAGGCTACAGCTATCCTTAAATGATTTAATTTTGTTAGACCGCGCGGCTTTTGAGTTGTTAGTGCTTTGATTGATCGATAGATTAGCCTGCTTAAATTGATTTTATGTCCAAAATATTAGATTTATGATTTCCCTAGGCAGTAGCCAAAACCGAGTTCTCAATATTCTACTCGTCGAAGATGATGAAGTAGATGTGATGAATATTAAGCGAGCATTTGTTAAAAATAAAATTTCAAATCCGCTGTTTGTTGCTGGCAACGGTTTAGAAGCGCTGGCTCTGTTAAGAGGAGAGGCTAAACAGGAAATATTAATCCCTGATGAGCGCCGCATAGTCCTTTTAGACTTAAACATGCCTAAAATGGGCGGAATCGAATTTTTACAAACTATTCGTTCAGATCCCGATCTCTGTAGTATCCCGGTTGTCGTATTAACCACCTCAAATCAGGATCAAGATCGGGTAGAGGCTTACAAACTCAATGTGGCAGGCTACATTTTAAAGCCTGTTACCTTCGTTAACTTTGCTGAGGTTATGGCCGCGCTCAACACCTACTGGACACTCTGCGAGATGCCGTAATTTTCTAAAGTTGTTCTATTATTTAGCAAATACCATAAAAATTTATCAATTAGTAGTCAATCTGTGACGCATCAAGCAAGAAAAAGCCTAGATTAGCAAGCTGTTGGTTTTAATAAGATTCAGTTATGGAGCACACTTTAGATTCTCAGACACTTAAAATATTAGTGGTTGATGACGATCAAGTTGATCGGATGATGGTCCGGCGGCTGCTTGATCAGTCTGACCTGTCAGTTGAAGTAACTGAGGTTGAGAATGCTAGCAGTGCTATTTCAGCGATCGCAGATCCGCTGCAGCGTTTGGCCAAAGACGACGACGATACTCGTCCTTCACGGGTTCACCCTAGCTTAAATGCGGTACTGCTCGACTATCGCCTGCCCGATATGGAT
>JBCDFX010000208.1:0-7138 GCA_039177155.1 Cyanobacteria bacterium P01_H01_bin.119 | reverse complement strand
CGCGGCCAGTGGACAGCGCCAGAAGCTGCCGCGCTAGAAGCCGCTGTTGACAAACTCGGCGGCAAGATTCAGACCGTAAGGCCGTGGCAAACCCCGATCAGCTCTGGCCAGCGCCACTGCATCACGCTGCAAAAAATCAGCTCAACTCCGCCAGACTTTCCCCGCGCCGTGGGCATTCCGGCCAAGTTTCCGCTGTGCGCTTCAATGTAAGTCCTGTCTGGGTGAGTCTTGTCTGAGTCGCAACTTTGCCCAAAACTTTTGGCCAGATGCCTATGCTCTACGCTTACAGCAAATGCTGAAAGCGTTCTTCAGCGCCCAGGGCTTTGACTGCTTTTTTGATATCTTGAGTGCGCTCTTTAGGCACCACCAGCGTGGCGTTGCCGTCGCGGATAATCACCATATCTTTGAGGCCAATGGTAACGATCACTTCGTCGGCGCTGGCGGCGTAGACAATGCTGTCTTGAGTTTCTAGGCAAACATGCTGGCAAAGCTCGACATTATCGCGATCGCCTTTAAGCAATCGTTCGATGGCGTTCCAGTCTCCCAAATCGTCCCAGCCAAAGTCTACAGGCATAACGTAGGCTTTCTGGGTTTGCTCCATCACCGCGTAGTCGATGCTGAGCTTAGTAAGCTCAGGATAAGCATCAACCCCTTTAGATTCGAGCGCATTGATCAATTCAGGGGCGTAGGCTTTGAGCTCATTCAACATCACCCCGGCAGGGAAAATAAACATGCCGCTGTTCCAGCTAAAGCGACCGCTAGCAACAAACTGGTCGGCAGTGGCTCTATCCGGTTTTTCGGTAAAGCGGCTAACGCTGTAGGCACTGAGGCCACCATACTGCCCCTTAGGCTCGCCTTGTTCAATGTAGCCGTAGCCCGTTGCGCCGTAGGTGGGGGTAATCCCCAGGGTTGCGATCGCTCCTTGCTTCACCGCTAGCTCAACCCCGGCCAGCAGCGTCTGACGATATTTATCTTCATCGGCAATCCAGTGATCGGCCGGAAAAAAGCCCGCAATCGCGTCTTCGCCGTGACGCTTAGCGATTTCCAAGGTCGCCCAAGCTACCGCCGGAGCCGTATCTTTGCCCACCGGCTCCACCAGCAGATTGGCTTCGGGCAAATCAGGCAACTGTTCGCGCACCCCATCGGCCAAGTGAGCTGCGGTAATCACCCAGAGAGACTGCCAGTCGTCAGCCAGCTTAACCAACCGATCGGCGGTGGACTGCAGCAGGCTGCGATCGCTGCCGTCTAAGCATAAGAACTGTTTGGGCTTTTTCAGGCGGCTCACAGGCCAGAACCGCTCTCCCTTACCGCCAGCCAAAATTACAGGAACGAGGGATTGAGTCATGAGGGGGGTTACTCCGCCAAGGATTCCGCCTCATGGTACCCACTGCAGGGCGGGCACAAGCTATAATCGCCTTAACATTGATTAATAAAGTATTTTTTTATAAATCAAAGCGCTGCAAATAAAGGCTTAGATGCAGCGGCATTTGCCAACTTATGCAATGGTGATCGTGAGCTGTAGTTAGCAGCTTTGACGATTTGGCTAAATTAAACCCGGATAGAGCGCGATCGCCCTAGCAATAAGAAGCTAGCCCCCTTATGCAGTAACAGTGTATTGATCAGCTCTCTGTTAACTGGCCTCAAATGATGCAAATGGCGTCTCAGGTAGTCGCCAGTCTTCTACGACATCAGCATCCCAACCGCCTCTCACCTGCTCGAATTTGTCCCCGCTATTTCAGTCGTCTGTGAGCCAACATCAATCGCCATTTTGGAAAACTGCCCTCCTCCGTCTGAGTTGGGCGACGGTATTTGTGGGCACAGCAGCGGCTTCTGCCGTCGTTGGCACTTTGGCTATCTTAATGGTTCCTCTGCCTGGCAACTGGCTGCCGCAGCAGCCTGAGGCGCTTTCCCTGCGAGAGCTATGGGAATCAGGATTTCGCTATCGAGTGTCTCGTCCGGTGACCATACTGGTGATGGGCGTTGATGAAGTGCCAGAGGCTGGGGAATCTAGTGATGATCTGCTGGCGGGGCGCACCGATACTTTATTGCTGGTCAGGGTTGACCCGGCTGCGGGGACAGTCAGCGTCCTCTCCATTCCTCGGGATACCCGTATGGAAATTCCTGGCCATGGCGTGATGAAGGTTAATCAGGCCAATGTGGAGGGCGGGGCGCCGCTCTCGGCAGAAACCGTGAGCCGTAACTTAGATAGCCTGACTATCGATCGCTATGTGCGCATCAGCACTGGAGCCTTTCGCGAAATCGTTGATTTGGTCGGCGGGGTTGAAGTGCTTGTCCCTCAGCCTATGGAGTATGTCGATCAAACTCAGGACTTGGTGATTGACCTAGAACCTGGCCTGCAGGTTCTCAATGGCGATCAGGCTGAACAATTTGCCCGGTTTCGTCAGGATGCCTACGGCGATATTGGCCGGGTGCAGCGGCAGCAAATTTTGCTGAAGGCGCTGCGCAATCGCTTGACCAATCCTACTGTGCTGCCTCGCCTGCCCCAGATTGTGCGCGTACTCCAAGAGCGTATTGACACAAATCTAAGCCCAGAAGAACTGCTGGCCCTCGCCAACTCTGCCCTAGAAACTGAGTCCCAAGACTTCCGTATGGTGATGCTGCCGGGGCGATTTAGCCAGCCGGGGGAGTTTGTGGCCAGCTACTGGATTATGGATGAGACCGCCAGCGATCGCGTGCTAAACGACTTTTTCCGAGACGAAGCCGTGGCGCTGCTCTCAGAAGATACCGCCGTGCGCAATCTGCATATTGCAGTACAAAACGCCTCCGACGATCCCTGGGTTGCCCGCCAGGTGGTGAGCTATTTGCGAGAGCAGGGATTTAACGACCTCTATTTAATGCAGGACTGGCCCGCCTCTCTAGAGCGCACTGAAGTGATTGCTCAGCGAGGAGACCTCAACGCTGCCGAAACCATTGCCGAAATCCTGGGGTTGGGCCAGGCCATCTCTGAATCGACGGGGAATTTAGAGTCAGATATCACGATTCGAGTCGGCCTGGACTGGGTCAGCGCCGATGAGGTGACTCGAGTCCAGGCCGACTAGCCCTATTTATTAGCGGCCTGATTGCTTGGCTTAATCGCTTTTTTAACCGTGCGCTTGAGCCGCTGCAGTAGCTTTTCCCAGCTAGAGAGGGACGACGCGGGCGGTTGAGGGGCCGGCCTAGCTTCGGGGTGGTTGCGATAGCGGTAGTATTCCCACAGCTGGCGGTATGGGCCACCAGGTCTCATCGGGGTACCGGCCCAGTGGAGATATCGCAGGGGGCGATCGCCGTCGTAGAGCCGATGATCGCGCTCTTGAAAATGGGGCGTGCCGCCCCAACTGCCGGGTTCATTGGGGTTGGCCTTAACAAGATTAAGCCGTCGAGGAATAGATTTGAGCACCAGATAGTTCATAATCGGCTGATCGGTCGTGCCGCTGGAAAAATCAAAATATTCCCGGTGGGCCGCGCATTCTTTCAGCCGAGTATAGAGCTGCTCTAGGCTTAGGGCGCTTTTTTTAGACCCCCAAAAGCCGCTATTGAACACATCTTGAACGTCGGTTTCAGTAAAAATTTGCTGCTCTAGCACCACAGGCGAAAAGACATCGCCCAGCCCCCGCCCCTTAAAGTGATAATCGCAGCAGAGAAAGTCGGCTTGGGCAAAGTAGTCCAGGGTGGAATTGAGCGAGTCAAACAGCAAAATATCGGTGTCGATATATAAAAACTCATCTAACGGGCCAAACCAGGCGGCCAGCTTTCTCATTTTGTTGGGCAGCGCCAAAAAGTCTTTTGGAAAAATTTCGCCAATGGTCTGGGTCAAATCTTCTAAAAAGACGTAGTCCTCAAATAGCTCTACCCCGTAGTCTCGCTGAAGCACCGATGACGCCTGCTGGTGGGAGTCATTAAACGGAATCATCACCACGGGCAAGTCCGGGTCGTGCAGTCGGAGGCTGCTTAGGAGGGCAATCGCATTGTCTGCGACCTTGTCGTTGGCAACGATATAGACGCCGCGAGTAGTCATGGGGACAGCAGGGTAATGGAGAATGGGAAAAGTGATAGATGCGCTTAGGTCTCTGCGACAAACTCTGAGAGCCAGTTCAGCAGGTTGAGCTTGTGCAGAATAATCTGCCGGGCTTCGGCGATCGCGTCTTTGCGCTCATACCAGAGGTCAGGGGAGGCCGTAATCTCTTTAATGTAGGCTAAGCCTTTTTGATCCATGCTGGGCAGGCGCACAAAGCTCTCCGGCGGAATCAGTTTATCGGCTGCGGGGCCACCGTAGTAAATCGGCAAGCACCAAGACAGCAAAGCATCCCAGAGCTTTTCGCTGACGTACCAATCGTTATCGGCGTAGTTTTCAATCGCCAGGTTGTAAGAGTAGGGGGCCATGGCGTGCCATTTGTTCTGAAGTTCGCCCTCACCGTTGGCCCAGTCGGGCAGCCCACGTCCATAAACATCAATATCTGGGCAGGTTTCCCGAGTTTGACGTAAAAAATCGAGGCGGCGACGATGGTTCTCTGTGCGATTGACCCCGGAGGTGATCCAGCTACAGGGCTTAGTCTTTTCCGGAATTGGCCCCTCGTTTAAGTCTTTAAAGGACGTGTTGACGTACCAAATAGCGGGCATATAGCCTGGCACCTGAGCTGCGTCGTCCGGCCCGGTGACATAGCCGCAGTGATGTGCAGCCAGCTGATACTGCAGGGTGTACTTGCCCACTAGCTCTTCTAGAGGGGGCTCTCGCATTTGGAAAATCACCCTTTCCTTGGGAACGCCGCGAAACAGGCTCTCGGGCACTTGGTCGCTGCCTTTGGACTGGCGCCCAAAGCGGGGTAGCCAGCTCGGCCATTTGCGCTTGGCCGGGGTGGGAAACTGATACTGATACATCAGCAAAAAGTCAGGTTTGGCAGCGGGGGCAGCCATTTGAATATTGCCCCAAACGCCAAAGGGATGGGGAGTCTGCTTCCACAGCCAGTCGCACTGGTTGAGGCCGCGATACCAGGAAACCATGCCGACGGTTTGTCTATCCATGCTGCCGTGCCGTGTCTGTCAATAAAAAAGCCCGCCTAAGGATTGCCTTGGGATATTGCTTTGGGGCCTATGCCCTTAGACTACCCGGCTGGTCTGGTGGACTTCCTATCTATGCAACATTTTGAGTTCCAGATAAAACATCACCCTAAGGGGTACCTAGTTGCCCCAATAGAGCGTGCAATAATCGGGTTACGCTTGGGACAGCAAGGGAATCATGGGGCTTCTTACCACTTCGTCAAATCGCTATTGGGAGATCTTGTGTCTCGACCCAAGCAGCGGCGGGCCTGAAAAGCGGGTAATCGCAGCGGCCAGTCAGTTTTTTCAGGGCTATGTGCGGCAGCGATCGTCAGTGGCGGTTTCAGCCCAGGGCACCCCTCAAGGTGGGGCCGATGAAGAGAGTCAACAGCGATCGCGCCGCTCTAGCCAACCGCCTCAGGCCAACAGCGGGCATTTAGCAGTTCAGCGACTGCTGCTACTAATTTTTCAGCGCCAGGGCAGCGAGCAGGATGTGAGGGTTTTAGCTAATGCCGGGCTGTGTCTGCGCTGCTATGTGTCCCACGGGATTTTGCTGGCCTGCCGTCAACTGGCCTACGTGTTTAGCGGTACCCAGACGTTTCACCATCACGAGCTGCTGCCCTTTGTTTTAGACGACGATGGCAGCGACGCCATTGTGCTCAATCCGGCGGGGCACCCGCTAAAGGTGCTGGGTAACGCGCAGATGACCCCGCTCAGCTATGCCCGGTTTACCGTAGAGGTGATTCGCCGGTTCGACCTGGGGGCCCAAGAGCATTTCAATCTAAATAGCTGGATTCACTACCAAACTCGCCAGCAGCCAGAGATTAAGCAATTTTTATCCGAGCGGGGATTTTCTGCCCTGACGGACTGGGCGCTGCTCAACCAGATTAATAAGACCCAGCTTAGCCAGTTTAGCGATGGCGATCGCGCCATTGTGCAAGTCTTCCATCAGGTTTATCGCCGCGATCGCCGTCAAGGCGGCAGGCAGCGGCGCAAATGCCCTAATCCTACCCCTGCTCAGCTTCAGGAAATGGCTGAGCGATTAGGCGCTCAACAGAGCGGATCTGGCGCACCTATGCCAGCTCAAATCTTGCCGCAGCTCCATCGCATTGCCAAAACCCTAAGGCAGCTTGAGGTATGGCAGCGGCGGGGCATGCCGGTGCATGTTTCGCTCAATCAGCTAGATGAAACGGGGCAGGAACTGCTGCAGTCGGTGGTTGACCCCCGCGGAAGCAATACGGTGGAAGCCATCGCCCGGCAAGAGCTACAGGCCCAGTTGCCTACGTGCCTTAAGCAGGGCGTGATTCAGGGGCTCCGCAGCTATATCGACCATCTGCACCAGCGGCCCCGCTACCGTGCCTTGGCCCATAAGGTGGTGCCTGCCCTAAGGCTGATTTACCAAGACGGCCAGTCTCAGGCCCAGGTGGCTGAACGGCTGAACTTAACCAACCAGGCCCAGGTGAGTCGTCTCTTAAATTTAAAAGAGCTGCTCAACCGTATTCGCCACTGCACAGTTAATCAAGTGCAGACGCTGCTGTTGAAAGACGGTCTGTTCAATCCCCCTAATTATTCTGGGGATTACTCTGGGGATATAGAGACCTGCGATCGCGGCGCTGCCCTGGGCTCCCCCACTCCTGCCGAGGTGGCCGCTGTGATTCGCCAGATTGAGCAGTTTGTCGATGCAGAAGTACTGCTGATTCCAGCCGCAGATGCGGCAGTGCCGCCCTCGGCCCAGCAAACCATGACCCATCTGTACCGCCAGTATCTCGCACAGCATCTCGCACAGCATTTGGAGGCATGTCATGACTCACCTCGCTGACATTTCTCACTGGCGGCTGATCACCCCAGAAATTGTGTCCCTCGCGGCTGAGCACTTTGATCGGGCGGCAGCGGTGAGTCAGCCGGTTGTGGGAGAATCCCATCAGTGGCAGACCTACCTGCAGAGTTTGGCATTAGACGGATTCCAGCACTGGCTGACCGAACGGGGGGAGGCTTTGGCCCTCGATTACCGCCGCTGTTCTCTGGGCGATCGCCCCATTGCCTCGGTGCTCGATGGCGTCTATCACCTCAGCATTCCGCCATTTCGGCTGATGCTAATAGCGGT
>JBCDFX010000207.1:0-7166 GCA_039177155.1 Cyanobacteria bacterium P01_H01_bin.119 | reverse complement strand
AGCCCAGAGACCGATCGCTACAGTATTGCTATCGTCACTGCCGATCAGAGCCAAATGGTGACTACGGCGACCGCAAAGGAGGAGGGCTATAAGAGCTACTCTGCCGCCGTCTTTGCTGTGGATGGCAGTACGGTCAGCATTATCTGCGAAGCCGATGCAGCGGGAACTACGCCCCCAGCCGCCCCAGAACTTTCGGGCGGAGAGGTGACCTGCCCAGCGGGGGCAACGGCGGTGGATTAGTCCTGATTGATCCATTTTCAAATTGATCCACACGCAAGGGGCTAAAGTCCTTTGTTAATGGTCGGGTTTAGGTGCGCCGCCAGTGATGACCGTGATCCGCCATTGCAGCCTTTAAATGGCTTAAGCTCAGTGTTTTGCGGTTAGCGGCCTTCATCCGAGCGATCGCGCTCTGCATAATTTGCTGAATCTCTCGACCAGATAAGGGGGCTTGAGCCGCCACCTGGGGCCAGCGAATGCTTCGACTCACGGCGATTTCCTGTGGCACAGCCGCCTGCCAGAGCTGAAGCCGCGATCGCCGATCCGGCAGGGTCAATATAAGATTTAACTGGCACTGCTGCCGCCAGCGCGGGCAAATAGACTGTGCATAAGCCGTTACCCAAATGGTTAACCTCCCGGCCCGTTGGCGCTGATCGCAACGCTGAGCAACCAAAGCCGGATCCACCGATGGGGACCGCCCCCACCAGCGGTGGGCCGCTTTAATCATCAGCACAGGTGACTGCCACAGAGGGTCGCAGGCCAAAAGCTCAAGCTGACTAGTCGAAGAGACCTGGGCCAGATCAATTTGGGTTAGCCCGGTCGATAGGGCATTGGCCAGCGCTTCAGCGATCGCGGTTTTGCCGGTTCCCGGTGGCCCGCTCAGCAATAGAATGCAGCCTGTGACAGCCTGCGAAGACGGCCTATGAGCATACAGTATCTGCTGGGCCACTCCCTGCAGGCGATTGCGCTGACCTTCGGGCAGCACCAGGGTTTCCCAAGTGTGATGGGGCACTGGCGTATGGGTTACGCCAGCTAAATTAAGCTCAAAGTGCGATCGTGACGACTCCTCTAATGCCGCCGTTGATATCGCAGTGGGAGCCGCGCCCGGATCGGGAGAGTCTAAAATTAGCTCCGGCACGGCTGCGGTGAGCGGACGGGCGATGGAGAGGTTTAAAGCGCCATCGTCTTCTAGCAGCTGATCGAGGTCGGGCTGCTCTGCCAGAAAAAAGTTAAGCCAGGTGTGAGGCAGCTTTAGCGGCGTATTGAGCACCGTTGCGCTCTCTTGGAGCGCAGGCTCAAGCATCTGCTGCCAAATCAAACACTCTGGCTGGGTGAGTTGAAACCGCGCCCGTCGCCATTCCACATCGTTGCGGCACAGCAGCCGAAGCACCAGATCTAAAGACGGTAAGCTATTCCATGGTTCATCTTGCTCAGGCTGCAAAAATCGGTAAAGACGACTGTAGCGGCGATTGACTTCGGGCGCCAGCGCAAACAAAATCAGGTTTTTCTCGATTACGCTCAGCCCAAGGCGATCACAAAATTTCGGCAGGGCCAGTGTCACTCCTACAGTTTGACTGGCGCGAATTCTGCCGTTGAGCTGTTTCTGGTAGCCAGCTTTGCTGCTGCCGCTGGGCGCCCCGGCCTTATCGGCCTGGGATTGATCAGATGGTGACTGATTAGATAAAGGGCCGCGGTGGTCGTCGTAGCCGGGGGGACGCCCTGTAGAAATAATTCCTTTCCACCAGTGGCTAGTGGCCCGGTCAGCCGCTGAACGGGCCACTTGGTTGATGGCTTTAGTCTCCTGGCGCTGACGGGCGATCGCCAGCATCAGCAATCGCTCTAGCCAGTTCAGCTCAGTTTTTAGGTAGGCCCAGTTATCGGCAAATGGCGAAACTTTAGCGGTCATGGCTGGGCGTCCTGGGGCAGGTCCAATTGGCGAATAAACTCTAGGGGCAGTCCGTCGGCATCGGCGATAAAGGCCACTTCATAAACGCGATCGCCAATCATCTGCTGCTGCGGCGGCAGTAACACCTTCAAAGGGTTAATCTGATCCGGCTGTTGCTGGCTCATAGTGGCAAATCGTCGCCGCAATTGCTCAATCCACTGGGGCAAACTGGCCGTCTGCTGAGTCAAATCGAAAGACAAATGGTAGTACCCAGTGTAGTTTTCATCGTAAAAAGCATCCGGCGTTGGCCCCGGTTCGGGTACCTGCAGCAGCTCAATTCGACCATTTAATCCAGTCATCCAGCAGGCTAGGGTAATTCCGGCGGTGAAGCGCTCTTGCAGACTAAAGCCCAACAGCTCATAAAAGGCGATCGCGCGGTAAATATCGGCAGTGCGGATGGAAGCATGGTGCATGGTTGACCGTCGGCTCCTTGATCTAATTTGCCCCAAATTCCGTCGCTGGTATCCCTCACTCAAACAGACGGAAATAGGGATAGCGCACTGGCGCACCCGGCTCTTTTTCCAAATCAAAATTAATCACGTCCCAGCAGGGCTCCTCTTCTGCCGGAGGGCTAAAGGTCACAGGCAGCCCGTAGAGCCGGGGAGTGGCCGTATCTACCTGTCCGCGCCAGGGAGCGTTACGCTCTAGATAGTTTCCTACTAGGGGCCTGTAGCGCTGGGCAATAATCACTTTCGTGGCCCGGTATCCCTGAGTGTAGAGCCGATCGAGCGCCTCATGAATTTCAAACCGAATGCCGTCAGGATGGGTATGCTGACGGTACCATTGAGACTCCCAGCGTCGCCAGTGCCGCCCCGACTGCAGGTGCACCAGCTCTTCTGTTTTAGGATTTGCCTCAAACGCGCCGTGACGGGGGCAGAGGTAGGTATCCGTCAATGTCAACGCCTGAATTGACTGGCGGCAGTGGGGACACTGAATTTCAGGGCCAAAGATGGGATATTGGAGAGCCGAGTTCACCATTCAGTTGAATCTTGAAGATCAGGCAGAATCTGGTGAGCCTATTATAGCGGTGAGGCTCCAGCCGCCTGGTAGTGTTTAAACCGATTTCCGTCTTTCATCCAAATCAATCCCAAATTAATCCCAATCAATTGTATTTCTCACGTCTCCAACTGCTCTGTCGATGACCCATGCCTGATTCTTATCCGTTACTGACTGCACCAGGCGACTACTGGCCTGCCCCAGATATCTCCCAAGCGGCTTTTATTGCGCCCAATGCCACGGTAATTGGCCAGGTGGCGCTGGGGTTGGGCAGCAATATTTGGTATGGCGCAGTGGTTCGGGGAGATGTAGACCTAGTGCATATTGGTGCCTACAGCAACGTTCAGGATGGGGCAGTTCTCCACGGCGATCCTCACCTGCCAACCGTGCTGGAAGACTATGTAACAGTAGGCCACCGGGCTGTTATCCATAGCGCCCATGTGGAGCGGGGATGCTTAATCGGCATTGGAGCCATTATTCTCAATGGCGTACGCATTGGCGCGGGCAGTATGGTTGGAGCCGGATCAGTTGTGACAAAAAGCATACCGCCGCGATCGCTGGTGGTTGGCGTACCGGGCAAAATTTTTCGGGAGCTGTCCGAGGCGGAGTCGGAAGATTTGATTGAGCACGCCAAGAAGTATCATCAGCTTGCGCTGGTTCATGCCGGGAAAGGTCGCAGTCTAGGCTTTGTTTAGGGCGTTTTATCAGCTGAGAGAAAACTGAAGGATAAGCCTTGCCAAGTCCCCTTTGAGATATGGGTTAGGACCCATCGGCTAGGGGCTGCGCCAGTCACACATAGGAGCAGTCACATATAGGACAGTCACATATAGCTCTGGTCAGATGGCGCGCTCCACCCAGCGTCGCTGGAGTCGTTGGCGCAGAAGCAGTCTGACTCGCAGCCCTACCCTAATCTTCCTTTCGACTGCCGTAACAAAATCCTGCTCAAAGAGTTTTTTAATCTAAACTAAATTTATGAGAGAATTGTGACAGCAGTTTAAGCAGATTTTATACTTCTGGAGGGTTTAAAAATGGACTGGCGCATTTTGGTCGTGTTATCTCCCATTCTTTTGGCCGCAAGCTGGGCTGCTTTTAATATTGGACGGGCTGCATTGGCTCAGGTTCAGACCTTCTTAAATAGGGACGCTTAATCTCCTACGCGCCCATGTCTTAAGGCTTTAGGGTGGAGCAAACAGCTTTTACTTGGCGGCTGGTCTTGGTTAGACTAGTTGCCAAGTTTTGCAGATTTCAAAATTTTTATGTCGATATTGGTTTGAGCTGATGTCGGCTGATGCCAATACTTATGGACTTCCGCCGCTGGGTCATTTTAACGATTGCTGTTGTTGCATTAATCGCTGTAGGCGCTGAACAGAGCATGGTTTCTCAAGCCACTGAAGGGCAGACGATCGTCTCCGAAGAGACAGCAACGCTAAGCGCCAATGAAAATCTTCGCCTAGATGGGATTCCCCCTATCCCCCAGCGGATTGCAGCCGCCACGGAGCGCTATACCGAATTTCGCAGTGCTAGCCTCAGCAGTTGGCATCCCCTCAAACGGGAAATGCTGATTTCAACTCGCTTTGCCAATACGACCCAGGTGCATCAGGTGCAGTTTCCGGGGGGCAGCCGCAAGCAGCTGACATTTTTTGATGAAGCGGCGCGGAGTGCCACCTACCAGCCCACTGTAGGCGACTATTTTGTCTTTAACAAAGATATTGGCGGTAACGAGTTTGCCCAAAACTATCGCTACGACTTTGCCACTGGGGAAACAACCCTGCTAACCGATGGCCGCTCAAAAAATTCGCGCGGTATCTGGTCACCCACGGGCGATCGCATGGCCTACACCTCCACTCGCCGCAATGGGCAAGACTGGGATCTCTATTTGATTGATCCTCGCGATTCCAGCAGCGATCGCCTGCTGGCGGAGGGAGGGGTCGGCTGGTTTCCCTTAGACTGGTCTCCCGACGGGCGTCAAATTTTAGAAGAAGAGTACCGCTCAGCTAACGATGGCGATCTGTGGCTGGTGGATGTTGCTACGGGCAACAAAAAGCGCCTCACTCAGGATACCGAGCCTGTTTCTTATGGAAGGGCGGTGTTTAGCCCAGACGGCAGCGGACTTTACCTGACCAGCGATCGCGGCTCTGAATTTTTGACCCTGAAATATTGGGATTTGGCCACGGGTGAAACGCGATCGCTCACCGAAGATATTCCCTGGAACGTAGAGAGTCTGGCCCTATCTGACGATGGCCGCCATCTGGCTTTTACCGTCAATGCCGCCGGAGCCAGTGAGCTACATCTGATTGAAACCGCTAGCGGCCAGGCGCTAGATCTGCCTCAGCTACCGCCAGGATTAATTTACGGGCTGGGCTGGCATAACAATAATCAAGATTTGGGCTTTACCCGCCTTTCGGCCCAGGCCACCGCCGATGTGTACTCTCTCAATATCGCTAGCGGCGAGATTCAGCGCTGGACAGAGAGTGAAATGGGCGGCATCGACACCAGTCAATTTCCCGATCCGGAGCTAATTACCTGGGAGAGCTTTGACGGTAAGACTATTTCAGGCTTTTTGTACCGGCCCCCGGCAGACAAGTTTCCGGGTCCGCGGCCAGTGCGTATCAATATCCACGGGGGGCCAGAGGGGCAGGCCAGGCCGTTGTTTTTGGGCCGCACCAGCTACTACCTGAATGAGCTGGGCATCGCGCTGCTTTATCCTAACGTGCGCGGTTCCTCCGGATTTGGCAAGACCTTTTTACAGCTTGACAATGGCTATCTTCGCGAAGATTCGGTAAAAGATATCGGTGCCCTTTTAGACTGGGTTAATCAGCAGCCCGAACTCGACAGCGATCGCATCTTGGTTAGCGGCGGCAGCTATGGCGGCTATATGTCTCTGGCGGTGGCAACCCACTACAGCGATCGCATCCGCGCCGCAATTAATATTGTTGGCATCTCCAACTTTGTCTCGTTTTTAGAAAATACTGAAGCCTACCGCCGGGATCTGCGGCGGGCCGAATATGGGGATGAGCGCGATCCGGAGATGCGTCAGTTCTTGCTGGATATTTCTCCCGTCAATAATGCCGACCGTATTACGGTGCCTCTGTTTGTCGTCCACGGTCAAAACGATCCGCGCGTTCCCGTAGGAGAGGCTGAGCAAATTGTTAAAACCCTTCAGGCCAATGACACTCCGGTTTGGTACCTGCTGGCGCTAGACGAAGGCCACGGCTTTGCCAAAAAGCAGAACGCCGATTTTCTGTTTTATGCCGCTATCAAGTTTATGGAAACCTACCTTTTAGAATAGTCAAAAGCGCCTTTAGGGGTAGTTTTCCATGGCTTTTATCAATCCCAAAACAGACTTTGCCTTCAAAAAGATTTTTGGCTCTCCCCAAAGCCAACCTGTGTTAATTAGCTTTCTAAACGGACTGCTCTACGGCGGCACAGACGCGATCGCGGCCCTCGATATTCTTAATCCCTATCAAGCGCCTCGAATCCGAGGCATGAAAGAGACCTACCTTGACGTTAAGGCGGTTCTCAATAACGGCACCAGCGTCATTATTGAAATGCAGGTGCTCAATATTGAAGGATTTGAAAAGCGTATCCTTTATAATGCGGCCAAGACCTACTCAACTCAACTGGGTCAGGGAGATAACTATACGCTGCTTAATCCAGTCATCGCGCTGACCATTACCGATTTCATTATGTTTGAGGAGTTAAGCGCTTACCGCTCCTGCTTTGTACTCAAGGAAAAAGATTTTCTGATTGACTACCCTACCCATGACTTAGAGCTGGTGTTTGTAGAACTGCCTAAGTTTGAGCGGTCTTTAGAGCAGCTTGGCGGTCTGATGGAACAATGGCTGTTTTTCCTAAAACATGCCAGGCAGTTGCCAAATATTCCAGATGAGATGGAGTCTGTGCCTGCCTTACGCCAGGCTTTTGAGTTTGCCAGTCAGTCGAATCTTTCCCCAGAGGAGCTGGAGGAGTTGGAGCATCAGGAGATTTTTCTTCATGACCAGCGCAATGCCATCAAGCGAGCCTTGAATCAGGGGCTAGAGCAAGGGCGAGAAGAAGGGCTAGAGCAAGGGCGAGCGGCGGAGCGGCGGCAGATTGCGCGACAAATGAAGGCGGGGGGTATGGCGATTGCGCAGATTTCTCAAATCACAAACCTATCGATTCAAGAGATTGCAAGTCTTTGAGCTTAAGGACCGTATCTTTAGTCAGATTGCTTACCGCATTTAGGGTT
>JBCDFX010000206.1:0-7175 GCA_039177155.1 Cyanobacteria bacterium P01_H01_bin.119 | reverse complement strand
GCTGCGATCGCAAGCTTAGCAAACAGCGGTCGCGAAACCTCTTTTGCCAAACCCAGGACGGCAACCGTCTCGATCAGCAAAAGCGGCACTGTAAGCAGCCAGTCTACATACCGGTAAGCATCGTTAAACGGTTCACCGGTAGAGGTGTAGAGGCCGTCCTGCAGCACATAGGCCGCATCCCAACTGTTGAAAATTCTGAAATAGTGGTAAGCCGCAATGCTAACCACCACTCCAGAAATTAATATTGCAGTGCGATACTTTCGACTCACTGACGCTTGAGCGTTAAAGAAAAATAGCGCTGCTGCTCCCATCGCGGCAATCACAAGGGAGAACGCATTGTAGACTAAGTCAAACTGCTCGATCGATAAATCCGAGGGCAGAGAGAGTAAATAGGTTGAAATCATATTGATACGCAGTTCATTGAAGAATCCAAACTTGCTTTTGACAATGCAAACTGTCTTCCTCAATGATTACGGAAGCTATAATTTACTTTGTCAAAACTTGTAATTTAAAACTAATTGAATATTTTTATATTTTGGAGAGTCAAAGGGTGGAGATTCCACTCCCCCTAAATCCATCGGTGGGGGGATTCAAAAGCTGAAGTTATTGAAAACTCTTGGCCTTTGTCATGCCGCTTTGATGTATAGCAGTCTGTCGAAAAATTCGAGCGAGTTGCGAGTCAAATTGGTGCTGCAAGCAACTGAATCAGCGCTCGATTGATTAACTTGCGCGCTCCCCCCCCAGTGCTGCCGAAGTCGGCCGAAGTCCGTGGCGCAGAAGCATCTAACTCGCAGCATTGTCCTAATCGTCCCTTCGGCTGCTATATCAGCAGCGTCAAAGCTCCGCCTTACTCGATCCAGTATTTTGCCCGCTCCAGGGCTTTTAGCCAGTACTGATAGTTTGCCTGGGCCTGCGCTGCGCCATCACCGGGTTCAAACACTCGATCAATTTTGCGAGCCTCGATTAATTCGTCATAGCTGCTCCAGAGGCCAGAGGCTAGCCCTGCGCCAAAGGCTGCGCCTTGGGCAGTGGCGTCGAGCACCGCCGGACGCTCGATGGGAATGCCCAGGGCATCGGCCTGAAACTGCATTAAAAAGTCGTTTTGGGACGCACCACCATCGACTTTTAGCGTATCTATCTTGGTGCCGCTATCTTGATTTACCGCGTCTACTACCTCTTTGACTTCATAGGCGATCGCTTCTAGCACAGAGCGCACCATATGTTCTCGCTGCACCCCCCCGGTAATACCAATAAAGGTGCCTCGGGCGTTCATATCCCAGTGGGGAGCTCCCAACCCGCTAAGGGCGGGCACAAAATATACGCCGCCGTTATCGCTTACGCTTTCGGCCATGGGCTGGGTATCGGCAGCGGTGGTAATAATCTGAACACCGTCCCGCAGCCACTGAATGCAGGCTCCGGCGGTAAACATACTGCCTTCCAGGGCGTAGCTGGTTTTGGGGGCGGCGCCGTTGGCCTCTGACCAGGCAATGGTCGTTAACAGCTGATTTTTGGAGCGGGCCATTTCATCTCCGGTGTGGGCCACCAAAAAAGCGCCCGTTCCGTAGGTGCATTTCAGCAAGCCGGGGCGGTTACAGCCGTGGGCATACAGAGCCGCCTGCTGATCGCCAAAAATAGCCATAATCGGAATTTCTGCGCCGGCAATGTCCGGGTCAGTGACGCCAAAAGACCCCAGACTGGGACGAATTTCCGGCATAAAGTGGGGGGGTAGGCCAAATAAATCCAGCAGCTTTTGATCCCACTGGCCGGAGCTGAGGTTAAGCAGCATAGTGCGGCTAGCGTTGCTGTGGTCGGTCGCGTGCACCTTTCGTCCAGTCAGGTTCCACAGCGCCCAGGTGTCAACTGTCCCGGCGAGAATATTGTCTTCTTCTAACGGCGGATCGACCTGACGCTGACGCACCTTATCCAGCAGCCAAGCCAGTTTACTGCCTGAGAAATAGGCATCTAAAACCAGCCCGGTGCGCTCAGAAATATCTTGAGCTAGGCCGCGATCGCGCAGTTCATTACACAGCGGCGCGGTACGACGATCTTGCCAAACAATGGCATTGTGCAATGGGCGTCCGGTTTCCTTATCCCATAGCAAACAGGTCTCCCGCTGCACGGTTAGGCCAATGGCGGCGATTTCGGTGGGCGCGATGCCCGCCTTTTGAATCGCCGTCTTTAGAGCCCAGTGCGTACCTTGCCAAATTTCGCGAGGGTCGTGCTCTAGCCAGCCCGGTTGGGGATAGTACTGGGTCAGCTCCTTATAAGCCTGGCCCACAATGTCACCCTCGCGGTTAAACAAGATGGCGCGGTTGCCCGTAGTGCCTAAGTCGAGGGCGAGTATATAGTTTGCGGTAGTCATGGTTAAGGATTTTTACAGCGTTATCGTTATGGAACATGCCGCCAACCGCGCAGATCTCGGCCGTTGCAGCCGCAGCAAATGTCAAGGAATATGGTTATTGTACTGAGCTGTGCTGACGCCCCCGGCGGAGATTAAGGCGATTTAAAGACTCTGATCTATTCTGTTTATAAACATTGCCAAAGTCACCGCCCAAAGTTGTCGCCCAAACTTGCTGCTCAAAGTTGCCAATGCCAAGCCACACTCCGATAGAATCCCGCCGCTGGTCAGCGTCACCGCGATCGCCACTGGCTAAAATTTTAGTCTCTAAAAAGTCTCTAAGAAATGCTCCCCAAAGCAATGCCCTCTAAAGCAGTCGTTCTAAGAATCGGGCTGATGGCTGGACTGGCCGGCCTGTGCAGCGGCGGGCTATTTGTACCCAAAGCCTGGGCCCTGCCGCCGGATGAAGAAATTCCTGAGGAGGTTCTGCGCACCGAAATTATTACCGAGGCGCGATCGCCCATTGACGGTCAGCCCCTTACCCCGGCTGAATATGCCGAGCTACAGGCCGCCTTGCAGGCTCCCCCCGAAAATCCCCCGATTGATTCTGACGTGCGCCGTTTAATCTTTCTGCTCCAGCTTCGCCGCGCTGCACGCACGCTGATTCCCTTTATTCCTTAGCGAGTCTTATCTCCTAGCAAATTGTCAGCCGCATAGGGGTCGTCATCAGTTAACCATTGGTTGATGACGACCTAAGGGTCACAGCATGCAGTAAGCAATCTGACCAACGCCATATCCTCAGGCTTCTGAAAGCCTCGAAAGTCTTGGGATTGAGAAAAATGTTCCCAAGATGCCCTGAAAAATGCTGACGTTTTGTTAAGCTGATTCGCAGATATAAAAACGCAAAAGCAGCACCGAGTATTTAAGAAATACTGATCAACGGTTAGATCAAATAAATCAAATTTATTGGGTAAGAACTTATGCCAGCGACGGTTGCTCGGGAACAGATCGACAAAATCGTTTGGAACCACCACGACAACCCCTTTGAGGTATTGGGGCCCCATTTGATTCAGCAGGAGACAGGCAAAACCGTTTGGGCAATTCGGGCTTATCTGCCCCAGGCCGATACTGTTTGGGTTGTGTTTCCAGAGCAGCGCAGGGAATATCCCATGGCTGCAGAGCACAATCCCCATTTTTTTGAATGTTTGATTGAGGAAGAAGAGCTTGCCGATTACCAGCTGCGCTGCAAAGAAGGCGATCGCGAACGGGTTATCTACGATCCCTATGCCTTTAGAGACCTTCACATTACAGATTACGATGCCCACCTGTTTGCCGAAGGCAACCACCACCGCATTTATGAGAAACTCGGTGCCCACTTAGCCAAGGTTAACGGCATAGAGGGCGTCTATTTTGCAGTTTGGGCTCCCCATGCTCGCAACGTCTCTGTTTTAGGAGATTTTAACGACTGGGACGGTCGCAAGCACCAAATGCGCCGCACGGTGGGCAACGGCATTTGGGAGCTATTTGTGCCCGATGTCAAAGTTGGCGACAGCTACAAATACGAAATTAAAAATTACGAAGGCCATATTTACGAAAAGTCCGATCCCTACGGCTTTCAGCAAGAAGTTCGCCCTAAAACCGCCTCCATCGTAGCTGACCTCGATAGCTACACCTGGAACGATGCTGACTGGATGGAGCGCCGCCGCAACAGCGATCCCCTCAGTCAGCCCGTATCCGTCTATGAGGTGCATCTGGGCTCTTGGCTTCATGGGTCCACGGCTAATCCGGCTAAGCGGGCCGACGGCAGCGAAGAGCCTCCCGTTTGTGTAGCCGAGCTAAAGCCGGGTGCCCGTTTCCTCACCTACCGAGAACTGGCAGACAAGCTAATTCCCCACGTCAAAGATCTAGGCTTTACCCATATCGAAGTTTTACCCGTTGCCGAGCATCCCTTTGATGGATCTTGGGGCTACCAGGTGACCGGATATTACGCAGCTACATCTCGCTACGGCTCCCCCCAAGATTTGATGTATTTTATCGACCAGTGCCACCAAAACGGCATTGGCGTCCTCGTAGACTGGGTGCCGGGGCACTTTCCCAAAGACGGTCACGGGTTGGCCTTCTTTGATGGCACTCACCTGTATGAACACGCCGATCCGCGCAAAGGGGAGCATAAGGAGTGGGGCACCCTGGTGTTCAACTATGCCCGCAACGAAGTGCGAAACTTTTTGGTCAGCAACGCCCTGTTCTGGTTCGACAAATACCATATCGACGGCGTGCGGGTAGATGCGGTGGCCTCTATGCTGTACCTCGACTACCTGCGAGAAGATGGGGCCTGGATACCCAACGAATATGGCGGCCGCGAAAATATTGAAGCAGCTGACTTTTTGCGGCAGGCCAATCACGTCTTATTTAGCTATTTTCCTGGCATTCTCTCCATCGCCGAAGAATCCACATCTTGGCCAATGGTGTCCTGGCCAACTTACGTGGGCGGTTTAGGCTTCAACCTGAAGTGGAACATGGGCTGGATGCACGACATGCTGGACTATTTCCACATGGACCCGTGGTTCCGGCAGTTCAATCAAAACAATGTCACCTTCAGCATTTGGTACGCCTTTAGTGAAAACTTTATGCTGGCGCTCTCCCACGATGAGGTGGTTCACGGCAAAAGCAATATGCTGGGCAAAATGCCGGGGGACGAATGGCAAAAGTTTGCCAATCTGCGCTGCCTTTATACGTTTATGTTTACTCACCCCGGCAAAAAAACCCTGTTTATGAGCATGGAGTTTGGCCAGTGGAGCGAGTGGAACGTGTGGGGAGATCTGGAGTGGCACCTGCTGCAATATGCGCCCCATAAAGGTCTTAAGCAGTTTATGACCCAGCTCAACGGGTTTTACCGCAGCGAGCCTGCCCTCTATACCCAGGATTTTTCCCAGGACGGGTTTGAGTGGATTGACTGCAGCGACAATCGCCACAGCGTGGTGTCGTTTCTGCGCTGGTCTAAGACGGGAGAATTTGTGGTGACGGTGTGCAACTTTACGCCCCAGCCCCATAGCCACTACCGCGTCGGCGTTCCCAAATCGGGCTTTTATAAGGAAATTTTTAACAGCGATAGCCGCGATTTTGGCGGCAGCAATATGGGCAATTTGGGGGGTAAGTGGACAGATGATTGGTCATTCCACAATCGTCCGTACTCCCTGGATCTGACACTGCCGCCGCTGGCGGCAGTAGTCTTTAAGCTTGATACTGCTCCCTCGCTGCCGGAGTAGCCCTGCCCTAGGGGCTGTCATCATTTAGCGGTTAAGTCTTTATGCGGAATGCGTTTCAGCCCCTAGTTTATTGTGCGGGGCGGGCGCGGTAATGCTTACAGCGGAAACATTCTGGTTTTAATTGATGATGCGCCCTAGGCTGAGTGACTATCCAGATCTAAATTTACGATTACCATTGAGATAGTTTTCTTCTTCTCAATCCATCCGCTATGTTTTTTCCCCTCTGCTTTAGCTCCCAAAAGCCTTCCTTTAAGCATGCCCGAGAGCAAAAGCTTAAGATGCTAAAGGCAATGCGTGATTCTCTCGAAACCCGCCTAGCCGCCATCAATGCTGCAATTCAAACCATTGAGCGGCAAATGGCTGACAGCAGCGAAGATTCGAGTGCTGCCTAGGGATCGCCCCTGTTGCTGTCTCTTCAGGAATAGCCGTGCTCAGCCAAAAAGCCCAGGGACAGGTCTTGAGCTGGTCCGTGACCGTTGCCTTCTGCGTGGGCTAGAGAGCCCGTCTGCAGAAACTTTTCGGCATATTTGCCCAGCACGTCGCCTTCTAAATTGACGCCTTGTCCCGGCGTCAACTGTCCCAAATTAGTGTCAGCGTAGGTGACCGGAATAACCGCTACGCTAAACCAGTCTCCGCCTGTCGAGCAGTTAGCCACGGTCAGGCTGATACCGTTCACCGCAATGCTGCCCTTTGGCACAATGTATCGAGCAACCCGACCGTCAGGCACCTTAAACACCATCGTCCAAGCGCTGTCACTGGCGTCGCTCGACTCTAGGTAACCGATGCCGTCTACGTGGCCTGTGACAAAATGACCGCCAATTTTGCTGCCGACTCTAAGGGACGCTTCTAGGTTGACGGTGGCTCCTGGTGCCAGCTGGCCAAGATTAGAGCGCTTTAGGGTTTCGGGAGAAGCGGTGGCAATAAATCCCTGAGGTAGCTTAGATTCTACCGTTAGGCAAACGCCGTTTACCGCAATGCTGTCTCCCAAAGCCATATCGTTCAAGATAGGATGGGCGATCGTGGCTTCAGGCGGGCGATCGCTTTGGGGGTGGCAAATAATTTTAAGCTGGGTGTCTCCCAAAGGGGTAAGGCTGCCCAGCGCTTGAATCAGTCCAGTAAACACGGTACTTAATGTTTCTCTACAGAATTAATCAAAAACTCAGACTGGAGCCTGCCCATCTGAGGCAAGATAGGGGCATACTTTAAGGCAGGTATTTGAGCGTCACTGAGTATTAAATCGTCAGTTAAGGTCATATTCTTCAGTGCCATCGGGCTCAGATACTTTATAGATTAGATTCACTGCCGTTCTGTCTACCTTTAATATCCGGTTTAGTTACCATCGTTATCAATAGCCGCTGTTTTAGTTACCGCCGTTACTAATCGCCATCGTCAATCGTCACTGCTTTAAAGGTCACCGTCTTAGCTAGTCCTGTCTTAATAAGTCACCGGTCTTAATGAGTCACCGGTCTTAACGAGTCACCGGCTTAATACTTGGATTTTAACGTCCTTAACCCGAGTCCCCTGCTTACCAGAGTCTAGAGGCTGGATCCCATGATTGAGATGAAAGTTGC
>JBCDFX010000205.1:0-7186 GCA_039177155.1 Cyanobacteria bacterium P01_H01_bin.119 | reverse complement strand
CTAGCTGCCGCTATGCTTTGAGTTTTTCACTAGAGCTCAGGGCTGAATATAGTCTGGGTAGTTTTGCATATATTTAAGCTCTGGCGGGCGATAGGTCAATCGCTTGCTGGTCATTTTTCCCAGGCTAATCACCGACTCAGCCAGCTTTACCGCCGCGGTAACAGCATCAACCACGGGAACTTGCAGCTTATCTTCTAGGGCCTCGTCTAAGCCATTCATACCGGCACAGCCCAGGCACAGCGCTTCGGCGCCGTCTTCAACCAGGGCACGCTGACCCACCTCAATCAGGGCCGATAGGGTTGCCTCCCGGTGCTGCTCCGTATCTAAAACGGCTAAATCCGTGGTTCGCACTGAGGCACAGCGAGCGCGCAGTCCCGTTTTTTCAACGGTTTTTTCGACCATATGGCCCACTCGGTGGGTTGTAGTAATCACGCTCCACCGGGGAGCCAGCATATTTGCCACATAAAGGCTGGCTTCAGCAATGCCAATCACGGGGCGACGGGTAATCTCCCGCGCCGCTTCAATCCCCGGATCGCCCCAGCAGGCCAGAATAAAGCCCGCCGCCGTTTGGTCCAGCACAATCCGCTCTAAAATGCCGGGGATAGCCAGATACTCATCGTAATAGCACTCGATAGAGTCTGGGCCGGAGCGGGGCTGCACCGTAACAATCTGAGTTTGGGGCGATCGCACTCGCTGAGCGGCCAGATCAATACTGCGGGTCATGGCAGTGCAGGTATTGCCGTTAATCACGGTGATTTGAAAGGAACGATCGCAGACCATTGCTATTCGGGTTCCCTCGAAATGGACAGCGTGTAGGGATTGTACTGTCCTCGCTGGTAGGAGCCGACCCACACAAAATACTCCCCCGCCAGCCATTCCCCAGCAATACGCGGGTTTTGTCCAACGCTGTCGTCATTGCACCAAACCCCCCCCGGCCCCTGCAGCAGCAGCACCGTATCTTCCTGGCTGTCAATGGTTAACGACAGATAGTCAAAGTCTGCCCTGAGTACCAGGGTATGGTTCGGCTGGCGATCGACGTACCCAACGCAGGGTCCCGTCGGTGTCGATCGCTCCTCCACAATTTGCGCCCCCGACTGGCGACCACCGCTAATACCATCGACAATGGCTGGATCAGGGCGAAAGCCCGGTGCAAGCTCAATGCGGTTGGGCCGGGTAGAGCCAGGTGTTTGAGCAAGACCAGCGCTGGCCAGAGCAGCCCAGCCCAGCAATCCCAGAGTGACTCGTATCGTGTGAGCCTTAACAAAATTGGCATTAAAAATCTGGAGTGCCATAGCGATCGCAGCAAAATATACCGAACGTTGAGCATTAAAGATGGTTGTCTGCCGTCATTGTTCCCAAAACCTGTCTGAAGAAGCGTGAGGTTTATACCAGAGTTCCTTTGCGTACTCACTAGACTACCAGCCCCGCTATCACTCAATCCGTGGTTCTTCTCCCGCCGATGTGCCCAACGCTGGCGTTCTGCGAACGACGGTTTCTGCAGTGATTCCGCTCTGAGACCTCTCGGTCGAGATTATGTCTTCAGTGGCGCTCTCGCTCGAACTTATATTGCCGGATGCCGCTTCACCATATCCTGGCCCGCGAGATGCAGCAACCCCGCGCCGATGGGACGCTATGGCTACAGCCTGAGGGCGCGAGCGAGACAGCTGCCACTGATCCAAAATATCTTTAATCACAAGTTCTTGAATCCAAATCTTGGCCACTACCGTTAGGGGCAGGGCCAGCACTAGCCCCAAAACACCAAACATAGTGAAGCAGACAATTTGGGCCATCAAGGTAATGGCCGGCAGCAGAGAAACCCTGCGCTCCATAATGGTCGGTGTCAGCCAATAGCTTTCAATATTTTGAATCAAGATATAGAGAGCTAAAACCGCGATCGCTTTCCAAGGCGTCGGCGACAGCAGCGCCACCGTCATCGGAAAGACAACGCTCAGCGTTGGCCCAATGTTGGGAATCACATTCAAAACCCCAGCGATTAGCGCATGGGCCAGCACCAGCCGCACCCCCAAAAAATATAGCCCTACAAAGCTAAGGGCAAAAATAAAAATCGAGTTGATAAACATCGCCCCCAGCCAGTCGCACAGGGCGCGTTCGCAGGCACAAAAAATTTCGTCAGCCCGCCTGCGGTAAAACGCCGGAAACAGGCGCAGGGTTCCGTTGCGGTAGGCGCGGGGATTGCTCAACAGCATCAGCGAGAGCGCCCCAACCAAGACCGTTTGCAGCACAATCTGCAGCGTATTGTTAAAGACCGAGAAAAAATTGCGAAAGATACCAAAAGCCGATCCCGACTCCGGCGTTGCAATCCACTGGGTCAGATCAGGAAACGACGGAAGCTCCAGAGGAAGCCGTGCCTGAAGCGTCGCCCAGGCTGCTGGAAGCTGCTCTACCCCCAACAAAATAACCTCAAATAAAGCCGTCGCCTGCTCAATAAAAGGCGGCACAACGCCCACCAAAAACAAGATGCTCACCACCGTAGTTCCTATCAGCACCGCAGTGATAGCAACGGCGCGGGGCATCTTTAGAGGCTGAAGCTGGCGCACTAACTTATTTAGGGCGATCGCAATCACCACCGCCGTGAAGATTAGCAGCAAAATTTGACGAATTTGCCACAGAATATAAAGCGTTGTCACCAGGGCAATTAGCCCCATCCACTGTCCTAGTTTCACGGCAGTCTTCCCAGCCAGTCTATCGGGATAAACACGCCTTCTATGCTAAGGGAAGCCTTTAGACTTGGGCGTTAAATCCCGCCCATATTTGGGGCGCTTTGAGCGAGTTGAAATCTAACTGATAGCAGCCTTAAGGGTTACACCCGCGCTTAAGATAAACCGCCAGATTTTGTGCCATCCGTTTTCGAGGTCTATCCGTACCAGTCCAATGATATCCGGAGCAGCAATATCGCCCACCGCTACAGGACCTTACAGCGAATTAATAATAATGTGGGAAACATGATGTTAAAGATACTGTGGTAATCAGAAATACCATTCCGGGAAAACTAACAAGGCAGAGAATGGTGAAACGTCGCCTATGCGAGCCATACACCTGCCTCAGAATCTAATAGCTAAATCAAGTTTGCCCCACCTGTAATCTCAAATATGTTCTCAATTTACATCCTTACCCATAACGAAGAGATTGATATTGCCGCCTGTATCGAGTCGGCTAGCCTATCTGATGATGTCATTGTGGTGGACTCATTTAGCCGCGATCGCACCGTTGAAATTGCTCAGCAGCATCCGGTACGGGTTGTGCAGCATGCTTTTGAAAGCCACGGCAAGCAGCGCACCTGGATGCTTAAGACAATAGAGACCAAGTATGACTGGGTCTACATTCTTGAAGCTGACGAGCGCATGACGCCAGATCTGTTCCGAGAGTGTCTACAGGCTATTGAAGCCGAGCAGCATATCGGTTACTACGTGGCCGAGCGGGTGATGTTTATGAATCAATGGATTCGCCGCAGCACCCAGTATCCTCGCTACCAGCTTCGACTGTTTCGCAAAGATCGAGTTTGGTTTAGCGACTATGGCCACACCGAGCGGGAAGAGTGCAACGGCTCCACCGGATTTTTGAAAGAAACCTATCCCCACTACACGTGCAGCAAGGGATTTAGCCGTTGGCTAGACAAACACAATCGCTACTCCAGCGATGAGGCAGCTGAAACCCTGCGTCAGCTTCAAAGCGGATCGATCGCCTGGAGCAATCTACTGTTTGGAGCATCGGAGGTTAAGCGGCGCCGGGCACTAAAAGATTTATCTCTGCGGCTTCCCCTTCGTCCTCTGGTGCGATTCTTTTATATGTATGTGCTGCTGCGCGGCTTTTTAGATGGCCGAGCTGGCTTTACCTGGTGTCTGCTACAGGCATTTTATGAATATTTTATTCTGCTTAAAGTCTGGGAACTAAAACATCAGCCTCCAATGCCTCCGGCCCCGCAGGTTGCTCCATCGGTTAACCTTTCATCGACTCGTCCTACCGCCTCTCAGCCAGTAGACACGTCCTTTAGCAGCGATTTGGACGACGAAATTGACGCGGGTATTTACGCAGTTTCAGAGTAGTTTGATCACGCCTCTTGCTCAGAAGCGTCAGTGGGATAGCTCTGCAACTTTACTGATATCCTCTGAATTTACATTCTCTAGATTAATGGCCTCTGGGTTTGCGATCTCTGGATTTACCGTTCCTGGGGCTCTACTCTCATCTGCTGAAAGCGCAGCAGGCAAACGCTTAGCACACCACCAGGCCCGCAGTTCATCACTAAGGGGAGCCGTAAACAGGGTAATCACAAAGACATCCCCAAAATGGCCAGGCCCGACTATCTCAACGCTGTAGGACGGGAAACGTTTGGTGGCCAAATCAGGAACGAAGCGTCTCCCAATGCGCCGCCAGCTGGGTTCTTTGCCTCGCCACTGGATGCGGCAACAGGGCCAAGGAAGCTGCTCACGATCGAATAGACGACAGCAGGGACCAACAACGCGATAGGTGAGATGTGCCCCTGGACTCAAAAATAAATGTCCAGTAGACCATGGATGATTGGGAGCTTCTGGCGGAGTAGACATCGACAGCAAAGCTGGGGGCCAGCGTTGACGGTTGGCAGAGCGATCGCGCCAGTATAGCAGCCAAAGGGACGATTAAGACAAGGCTGCGAGTCAGATTGCTGCTGCGCCAACGACTCCAGCGATACTAGGTGTGCTAAGCAATCTAGCCGAAGCTATAGAATACCTCCACGCGATCTTCTCAACTTTAAACCAACCGTCTTGACTTGCCTACGGCGGCTCGCGAAAAGGTTCATCAAAGATCTGGAATCGGGCCGCAAGCTGGAGCGCTTGAACACTAGAGGCTATCATCATTTAGCGTTCAAGTCTTTATGCGGAATGCGTTTCAGCCCCTAGTTTATTGTGCGGGGCGGGCACGGTAATGCTTATAGCGGCAACATTCTGGTTCCAATTGATGACGCGACCTAGGCGCTTCTAAGGGCTACAATCGGGTCGAGCTTGGCGGCTTGGCGGGCGGGGAAGACGCCAAAAAATAGGCCAATACCGCCTGAAACACTCACTGCAATCGCGATCGCGCCCCCTGAGACACTTGCTTCGAAGGGGCTCAAAGCGCTAATGATCCAAATGCCGGAAAATCCGAGAGCGGTGCCAACGGCCCCGCCGGCGATCGCCAAAATAACGGCCTCGATTATAAACTGCACCAAAATATCTCGCTGGGATGCGCCAATGGCTTTACGCAGACCGATTTCTTGAGTGCGCTCCCGCACCGACACCAGCATGATATTCATAATGCCAATGCCGCCAACGAGCAAAGAAATGCTGGCGATCGCCGCTAGCATTAGGGTTAGAGCGCCGGTAATCGTGTCGGCGATGCTAAGCAATGCGTCCTGACTTTGAATAAAAAAGTCGTTTTCACCCGTCAGATTATGGCGTAGCCGCAGCAGATTTGTAATCTGGAACTCAGCTGTAGACATGCTCTCTTGATCCACCGCTGAGACAGAGATAAACGACACTTCAATGCCGTAGGGAGAGGTGCGGCCTACAATTCGATTGGCCAGCGTCGTAATGGGAATCATCGCCGCATTGTCATAGTCCAGCCCCAGATTGGAGCCCTTGGCTACCAGTACGCCAATCACCTCAAAGCTGGTGCCCTGAAGCCGAATGGACTGGCCAACCGGAGTGGTTTGGTCAAACAAACGCTCGGCTAAACTTGCACCCAAAACCACCACCTGAGCATTGCGACGCAGATCTAAATCTCGTAAAAACCGCCCCTGGGCGATTTCAAAACTGCGAACTGAAGGAAAATCTTCGTTGGTGCCAACGATGCTGGTGTTGGTGTTGCGGTTGCGATAGGTGACAGAGCCGCGAGTGGTATTTTCGGGAGCCACGGCAAGAATGGAAGGAACTTGCTGAGCGATCGCCGTCGCATCAGCTACTACCAGAGTTTTGGGGACCTCTAGGCTACCCAGTTCGCGGGTTTCTCGGTTGCCGGGGGCAATAAACAGCACGTTTGGCCCCAGCCCCTGGAGCTGCTCATTGACAAAGGTTTGCGCCCCTTCCCCCACACCAACCATAGTAATCACTGAGGCATTGCCAATCATAATGCCCAGCATGGTTAGACTGCTTCGCAGCTTATTGGCCGTCAGGGTTTTAAGGGCCATTTTTAGGCTTTCACGGATGTCCATTGTCTAGTCTCCCGCCAGCACGCGAATAATTGTCCATTGGCCATCGACATTTTCAAATATCGCTCTGGGGCTCAGGGGTTGATAGGCATAGCGATTGTACACATAGCCCTGCACCTGATTGGGCAAGACTACCGGCGTCCAACCGTCGATGGCACCCGGTACTAGGTCGGGATTTTCTTCAAACAGTCGCTGCTGGGCGTCACTATCAACGGTGACCAGCTCATTGGTCAGCTGGGCCACCACTTGAGCGCTGGTGCTGGGGGCAGAGCGCACATTGACATTGCGGCCGATTACAATCACGGTGGCAAATTCTTCTGAGAGTCCGGCTTCGTTTTCTTCGCCACTGGGAGGATATTGGCGGTAGTAGGCGGCGGAAATATTGGGGCAGACCCAAACTGTGTTACCGGTCTCCACAGGCGGATAGTCGTCGGTTTCGCAGCTGGCTGGAGCCGTCATTTTATCAAGCACCTGCCAGAACCAGCTATTGCTACTGCCCAGGTCCATATCCTCGGGCTGCATCGGCCCGCCAAAGCCATAGTTTACGCCGCCTTCTGGCACAAGGGACACAATAAAGTCGCGATCGCGATCTTCAACGGCCTGGCGCAGGCGATCGCGAAACTGGTCAAATTCGCTACCGTCTTCAACCTGGTCGATCACTTCAATCCGCTTATGGGGAAAATCCGTTAAGGCCGGATCGGGCGTCGGGGGTGGAGTACCGCTCTCGCCGGCTTGGGGCTCAGCCTCTTGAGTTTCGGCGCTCGATTCTACCGGAGCGGATGCGGCGGCATCATCCGTCGGGGCTTCGATGTCCGGGGCTGAACCGCAGCCCCCCAAAATCACTGTGGTTAAAAGCCCAATCATCCAGCCGTAATATTGCGTTTTCACCTTGGAGTCCTCAACCAGATGTTTGCTGATCTCTACTCTAGCGATCGCGACTATTGTATAGCGCGGGTTAGATTGCTTACCGCCCCCAAATACGGGAAGCCCAAATACGGGAAAATT
>JBCDFX010000204.1:0-7231 GCA_039177155.1 Cyanobacteria bacterium P01_H01_bin.119 | reverse complement strand
CTAAATCTTCAGACTGCATTTGAATCCATTTTTCATCCAGCGCATCGATTGCATTGGCCAAAATATTCATAAATACCTGGTTGAGCTGGCCCGCATAGCACTCTATTAAAGGAAGCTGGCCGTAGCGCTTAGTTAGCACAATGGCCGGACGATTAGGCTGTGCCCGAATTCGAGTATTGAGAATCACTAGTGTGCTCTCAATGCTTTCCTCAATATCAACGGGCTTAATGTCGGCCTCATTTAGCCGCGAAAAGATCCGCAGGGAGAGCACAATGCTGCGAATCCGCTCAGCGCCAGCTTCTAAAGAGGTCAGCAGCTTAGGCAAGTCCTCTTGCAAAAACTCGTACTCAATGGCGTCTTGACACTGGGTTACGGCAGGTGGCGGCTCTGGCAGCGCCTGTTTATAAACCTTGATCAGAGCGAGTAAATCTTTGATGTAGCCCTTGGCATAGTTTAGGTTGCCGTAGATAAAGCTAACAGGGTTGTTGATTTCGTGGGCAATACCTGCCACCATCTGCCCCAAGGACGACATCTTTTCGGTTTGAATCAGCTGGGCCTGGGTTTTTTGCAGGGTATTGAGGGTCTGCTGTAGCTGATGGGTTTGGGTTTTGGCGCGTTGAGCCGTTTGCTGAAGCGCGGTTGTACGGACCTGCATTCGCTGAATCAGACGGTTAAGAGATTGAGCCAGAGCGCCAACTTCATCGTCGGCCACGATTTCTGCTCTGAGGTTAAAGTCAGAGGTTTCGGTAAACCGCTGGGCCACCTGGGTGAGTGATTCTAAGGGGCCTGCAATAGAGCGGCTGGTGCGCCAGGCGAGTAGCCCCGCGATCGCAGCGGAAATCAGCAGACTTACAAAGATAATTAATTTTTCCCATCCCTGGGCCGCTTCCATGGCGTCACCGGCTAGCCGCTCCTGGGCACGAGCTGTTTCTACCAGTCGCTGTAGCTCTTGGTGAAGCTGATCCAATCGCTGAGCAGTAAGACCTGCGGCGATTTCCTGAAGCTGCTCTAAAGCCCGATCCGAGGCGACATCCCGATCGGATTGGGCCGCAACCGTGGCCAATGCGTCCGATAGGGCATCAGTATAGGTCTGAGTTAGGGTTTCAATTTCTTCAGCCTCGGCGACTCGCCAGCTGGGTTCACCGGCAAAGAAGGCTGCAATATCCTGGCGTTGAGACTGAAAGCGATCGCGATCGCGAGTCAGGTCTGACAGGGTAGGCTGGGTTGACATACCAGACTGCCGCTGCACCACAATCCGAGTGAGATCTAGCCGAAAATGGTCTGTTGTAAGTTCAAAATCTTGCAGGAGTTGGGTCTGAGCCTGAGCTTGTCCAAATTTTTCAAGGATTCTTCCCTGGTAGTAGTCAGCTACCACAATGCCCACTACCGAGCCTATTAGACCAATACCAATAGCCGTAAAGTAGCCCAATCCAATTTTTTGATGCAGCCTTCCCACCTGCAACCGTTGAGAAAAGCGCGCTATTGGGTTGAAAGGGTTAGGTGCCATCGGTTCAGTCTTAGACTTAATTACATTTCATTGAGGCATAACGATAATCCGGTGAGATCAGGTTGCCCAATAACAGCAACGGTTTAGCCGCTGGAGTTGAAGTGTTGGTGAAGTCTGGAGCAAGAGTGACCCTTTAAGGCAACCTGTACGTTTTAAGTATTCATAAATATCCTGATTAGTGATTAATTACACAGAAAGAACGTTTGGAGAACCCCCCAATCCGGGCAAAATAGCCACATAGGGAACAACGCATCACCATTTTTTGGAAAAATCTCGTTATATTCCACTTTTTACGTTATCTCCCGTGCATATCACTCCAATGCGGACGGGCCGCCAAAAATCTGCCCAACGCATAAATTCCGATAAACCTCTCTCTCAGGCAGGACTTGTTTTGCCGAAAAGATCAAATCTCTCTGAAAACTCAAATCTCTCTGAAAGCTCAAATCTTTCGGAAAAATATGAACGCTTAGGCCGGCTGCGGGAGCCGATTAGCCGCGTCTTTCCAGATCAAGTCTGTCTAGATTTTACGGTGGCGATCGCAACCTACAACGGGGCTAAACGCCTGCCTGACGTTTTGGAGCGGCTTTACTGGCAGATTGGCGCAGAAAATTTAGCCTGGGAAATTATCGTCGTTGACAACAACAGCACAGACGATACGGCTAAGGTTGTCGCCGCATTTCAGCAAAAGTGGAACCGCCCCGGCTTTTTGCGCTACGCCGTCGAAACGCGCCAGGGTGCCGGCTATGCCCGTCACCAAGCTGCCCGGATCGCCCGCAGCGAGCTGATCGGCTTTTTAGATGACGATAATTTGCCGTCTATGCTGTGGGTGCAGGCCGCCCATCGCTTTGGCCTCAGTCATCCCAAGGCCGGTGTGTACGGCAGCAGAATCAAGGGCGCTTTTGAGGCCGAACCGCCCCCCGGCTTTAAGCGGATCTCAGCGTTTCTGGCCTTAACTGAGCGCGGCGATGCTCCCCGGATTTATGACCCAGAGAAAAAAGTCTTACCACCGTCAGCCGGACTGGTGGTGCGCCGCAAAGCCTGGCTAGACCATGTGCCTGAAGAGCAAGTGCTCATTGGGCGTGCCGGTAAAAGTATGCTGGGCGGAGAAGATCTCGAAGCGGTGCTGCATATCCAGGGGGCCGGATGGGAAGTTTGGTACAACTCGGCCATGCGCGTTTATCACAAAATTCCGGCCAGGCGATTAGAAAGACCCTACCTGATTAGCCTATTTCGCGGGGCGGGGCTCAGTCGCTACCACACCCGAATGCTCAGCGTAGCAGCGTGGCAGCGCCCGTTTATGACGCCAGTTTATATGGCAAACGATCTGCGCAAAATTATTCGCCATTTAATTCGCTACCGTCAGCACAGTTTTTCAGATGTGGTTGCGGCTTGCGAATTGACCCTATACACCTACAGTCTGGTAAGCCCGTTTTTTTTGGGGCAGCGAGAACTTAAAAAGAACCTGCAGCGCTTGTTGGGCATCGGCGAGTCTCACCAGTAGCTCAACTAATAAGGCCAAACTTATACCTCTGATTCACCTTTGCTAAAGTCTGTGGGCGGGCGATCGCTGCTCCAGGCCCACCACACGCTGCCACACTCGCATTGGTAAAACTCTTGCCACTTACGGCGATGGCCTTCGGTATACACCGGCGATCGCCGGTTGATCCACACCGCTTGGGCTTGCTGACTGCTAGCACCACAGGCCGGGCAACAAAACTGATAGGCATGTTTCGCCGCCTCAGTCCAAACGGGCGGTACCGGGGAAAATGCGTCCATGCCGATTGAGAAAATAAGAGCGCTTTTATTATCCTCCGGGACGCTAAAAATTGACTGACTGTGAAGGCTAGCGGAAGCAGCAGCAGCGTATTCAAGCTTAGCCGAACCCTTGAGAGGCAAGGAATGTAACTGCAGCGTATCAAAGTTTTAAGCGCCAGACATATTCTAGGGCTGCTCAGATATGGTTAGGACGGTTTGGGGTGCGATCGCCATCGCCCGCAGCATGAAATCTGGCCATCATTCGGAGATATCTTTGATGTTGCTCAATATCTTGTCCCTTTTGGGCATGTTTGGCCTGTGCTTCTTTGCCTGGTTGGGCTCGGAAAATCGTCGCACCATTCCCTGGAAGGTGATTATCTGGGGCATCGGCCTTCAGCTTGTCATCGGGGCTCTGGTCTTTTTGGTGCCGGGAACCCGGGATTTGGTGCTGGTGTTTAACACGGTGCTCAATGCCATTATTGATGCCTCTGAAGCAGGTGCTCGCTTTTTGTTTGGGCCGCTGTTTGTCCCCAACTCAGGCGCTGGCGGCGATATCCCCGTTGCCGCAGGTCGGTGGCTGGCCCGCGCCCTATCTCCCCCATTTACTCCAGGTACGGGAGACGCCCTGGGAGTGAGCGATTTAAATATCGGGTTTGTCTTTGCCTTTCGCTCCCTGCCGCAGATTATTTTCTTTGCGGCCATTATTAGCCTGCTCTACAGCCTAAATATTATTCAGCCCGTGGTGCGCGTGTTTGCCGTGCTGTTTCGGCGGACCCTGGGCATTAGTGGAGCAGAGTCTTTGGCCGGAGCCGCCAATATTTTTGTGGGGATTGAATCGGCGATCGCGATTAAGCCTTTTTTGGGGGCAATGACTCGCAGTGAGCTGTGCGCCATTCTCGCTTCTTGTTTTGGCTCTATTGCGTCTACCGTTTTAGCCCTCTACGCTGGCTTCCTAAGATCTACTTTTCCCGCCATTACGGGGCACCTAATGGCGGCCTCGATTTTGACTATTCCGGCAGCTTTTGTGATGGCCAAAATTCTGGTGCCTGAGACAGAAGAACCAAAAACTCTGGGCCAGGTACCTGAAGAAGAAGCGGTTGATGAAGCCGATCGCAAAAGCCCAATGGACGCCCTAATTGGCGGGGCGTTTGATGGCGTCAGAATGGCCGTGGGCATTACCGCTGTGATTGTGGCGATTTTAGGACTGATTGCCCTCTTAAACTTGATTTTTGCCAGTCTTGCCAGTTTGTCCACCAGCACTAACCCTATCCTTCAGACCGTGGGTAATGTCTTCGGCGTTGTTACCTTGGCAAATATTATGGGGGCGCTATTTTTGCCGCTGACGATTATGACCGGCGTATCGGACAACTGGCCAGAGCTGTGGGCCGCCTCCCAGATGATTGGACGACGGCTGCTGGAAACCGCCATTCCGCCCTATTTGACCCTGGCGTCGCTATCGGCAGAAGGGACTATCAGCGATCGCACCCTGTTAATTGTCAGCTACGTACTGTGCGGCTTTGCCCATATTCCCTCCGTAGGAATTTTTGTGGGCGGCTTATCGGGGCTGGTGCCAGAGCGCCGTAAAGATATCAGCTCTCTGGGCTGGAAAGCGCTCTGGGCCGGGACCCTAGCCACGTTAATGACCGGCTGTGTGGCGGGTCTGTATTTTTACGAAGGCGCGCGAGTTTTAAGCCAGTAGAGTGTGGGTAATATTGGGTATTTTTGTGCCCTCTGACCCTTCGACTCCGGATCAGCGTTGTTAAATCGTGGACGGATAAATCAGTAACGTCAACTGCTTTTTCCGACCCAGTATTTACGATGAAAATTCAGGAGATTCGCTTTCCCAATAACGTGCTGCTGACCCGGCAACTGTCGGCGCGCTATCTAAAAGATTTGCTGCAGGTTGGCGCCGACCGCTCCGATGCCGCGATCGCGAGCGCGGCCCTGGCCCGCCTTTTTTGCGAAAGCATTCCCCCCAACCCGCTGCAGCAACAGTCTATCGACCGGTGCGACCGGGCCATCTGGAACGCCGGACTTAAGTTTGGCGATATGATTACTTTGGTGTAATTTTTCTTAAAGAACCGGGAAGAAGATAAAATAAATATTAAAGTGCAGTCCCTTGGATGGGGTTCCAAAGCACTTCGATCTGGCACAACACTTTACCTCGCAATCCTGTGGCTTCTTCTTCCCTAATTCGTCCTGTTGAGCGCATTCGCAAACTGCCCGTCTCCACTATTGTGGAGGACAGCTTGACCGTTTTCTGGGGAGACTGGCTAGACCTGCGGGTGCGCATTCCCCAAGTTGCTGCTTCTGGACTAGTTTCGCCGCTGATTTACATTTTGGCCTTTGGCTTAGGGCTGGGAAGCTCCATCGATCGTATTGCCGAGCCGAGCGCAGGCAGCACCTATTTGGAATTTATTTTGCCGGGGATGGTGGCCCTATCGTCTATGGTGATTAGCTTCGGGGGCACCACCTTTTCCATCTGCGGCGATCGCCTGTTTACTAAAACCTTTGAAGAAATGCTGCTGTTTCCGGTGCATCCCCTAGCGCTGCACCTGGGCAAGATGATGGCGGGGATTGTGCGGGGTATGATGACCGCCGCCTCAGTAATTTTGGTGGCAGTGCTGTTTACCGGTAAAGTTTGGAGCTTTTTAAATCCCCTGTTTTTGCTGCTGCTGGTGCTTAACTGCGCTGTATTTGCCGGGCTAGGCGTGATTGTGGGGCTCAACGTTAAATCTTTAGAGAGCGTGGGGCTGTTTAATAATTTTTTGATCGTGCCGATGTCCTTTTTGGGGGGCACCTTTTTTGACCCTGCAACGCTGCCCGTGGTGCTGAAAGCTATTGTGTACCTGCTACCCCTCACCTACACCACCGTTGGCCTGCGTTCTGCAGCCTATCTTCCTTTAGCCGAGTTTCCCTGGTATTCCATTCCGGTTTTGGTGCTGGCTGCGATCGCCCTCTCCGCCATCGGTGCCTATCAATTTTCTCACCAGCAAGATTAGGGCCAACCCATAGCTCGAATAGCGTTATCAAGTCTGGTCTCAAAAGCGATCGCCCTATTCCCGCTCCTCTAACCAAACCTGTAAATCCTCCATTCCCGTAAGATCCAACAGCGCCTCACCCAACTCTTCCAGCGCCGACAGCGATAAGCCAGAAATTCTTAGCCCCAGGGCCTCAGGCACCTCTCCAAACCGCTTGGTCACCAACCGCATCACCAGATTAGCGGCTTCTTCCCGCCGCCCTTCTTGAAGTCCTTCTTGCCGCCCTTCCTGAAGTCCTTCTTGCCGCCCTTCTTGCAATCCCTGCTCTCGCGCTTCTTGTTTAATATCCTGGTACAGCCTTGTTTCCTCAAACGTAATGTTTAACATTGCCTCTACCTCTACTCGACTTAACCGCTCAAATCGATACGCCAGAATGGTCGTGATTAGCTCTATTATGGCGCGACTGGTGGGTTCTTCCGATACCTCCTGACGAGTTCGGCTTAGCAAATACCGCGCTTCCGCTGGCGCTTGGGCTTCTTCGACCGTCGTTAATACCATTACCGCCACCCACAGCGGCAATCGCCGAATCTCCCCCAATTCATCCAGACACACTCGATGCACTTGCTCACTGTCCAGCAATCCCTGATAGGGACGCAGTTGGCTCTGTTCCACACTGCGGCTTGGGTAGATGATGACAACCTGCCAGTAATCGAAGCGTTCTCGATAGCGATAGAAGTACAGTAACGACTCGGCAAATACGCGTTCATACAGGCGCTCATCCTTTTGAAACTGCACCTCGCAAAAGTAGACTGTGCCTGTTTCTCCTGCCGGGGGCAAAAATACGCAGTCGATTTCAAACCTGGGTTCTTTCACTGCTACTGAATCAAACCGATAGGCTTGGGCATTGGCAGGCGGAGCAGGCAGCAGCTCAAAGAGCAGCGTTGGCGATCGCTGAAACAGTTTGTAGAAGATGGAATCGCGTCGCATT
>JBCDFX010000203.1:0-7253 GCA_039177155.1 Cyanobacteria bacterium P01_H01_bin.119 | reverse complement strand
GTATGGTTTGAGAGTTTTTGCACTCCTCTTTACGACGAACAGGGCAACCGAGACGGACTAATCGGAATTGCGGTGGACATTAGTGATCGCAAACGGGATGAGATCAAACGTGCAGCGACAGAATTAGAGCTAAAGCGCAGCCAGAGCGAACTTCAGGCCATCTTAGACAATGCCCCTACCGTTATTTACACCAAAGATCTTGCTGGGCGCTACACGCTGATTAATACGGCATTTGAAAAATTGTTTGACCAATCCCGGCATGATTTTCTGGGCAAAACTGACTATCACCTAATGCCCCAAGCAACTGCCGATGCCATTGTTCAGGCCGATCGGCGGGTGATTGCAACCGGGCAGCCGATTCGGCTGGAAGAAAATATTATCGCTGCCGATCAAACCAAGCGCACCCATGTGACGGTTAAATTCCCGCTGCGGGATTTAGACGGCAGCATCTATGCAGTGTGTGGCCTGTCAACAGATATCACCGAACGCAAAGCAGCAGAAACGGAGCTGCTATTGTTCAAGCAAGCCTTAGACTCCTCTAGCGACGCCATTGGCATTGCTGACGCCCGGGGCAATCACTTCTACCAAAACCAGTCGTTTTCAGAAATGTACGACTGTGAATCAGTTGAGGCGTTTAACGAATACGGCGGGATTCCAGCGGTCTTTATGAATCCGCAGGTGGCTCCAGAGATTTTCCGCGCCATCGGGCAGGGTAAAAGCTGGTCTGGAGAGGTTGAGCAGCGATCGCACACGGGCCGCGCTCTATCCGCTTTGCTGCGGGCCAATCCGATTAAAGACAACCAGGGAAGAACCCTCGGCATCATTGGCTCTCACACAGATATCTCTGAACGGAAACAGTTTGAAGCCCAGCTCAAACAGCAAACCTGCGATTTAGAGCTGGCGCTGAAAGAGCTGCGCCATACCCAAAGTCAGCTGATTCAAACCGAAAAAATGTCGAGTCTGGGGCAGCTTGTCGCCGGGGTCGCCCACGAAATCAATAACCCTGTCAGCTTTATCTACGGCAATCTCAACTACGCTCAGAGCTATCTCAAAGACTTGTTTATGCTGCTCGACCAATATGAAACCTGCTATCCGCAGCCCGTCGATAAGATTCAGCTGCTCAAAGAGACAGTCGATATAGACTTTTTACGGGAAGATCTGCCCAATTTATTCAAATCTATGGAGAGCGGCGCGGCCCGCATTAAGCAGATTGTGCTCTCGCTGCGCACATTCTCACGAATGGATGAAGAAGGCCGTAAATGGGTTGATCTCCAAGCCGGCATCGACAGCGCTCTGATGCTCCTGCAGCATCGTCTGCGAAGGCGAGAGCAGCGACCTGAAATTCAGGTATCGCGTCATTTCTGCCCTCAGCTCCCCCAAGTGGAGTGTTATGCCGGGCAGCTTAATCAGGTGTTTATGAACCTGCTAAGTAACGCGATCGACGCCCTCGAAGACCGCTGGCGGCAAGATCCCAGCCAGCCGCTGCAAATCGATCTCTACACCAAACTGACAGATGACGGCCGGGTGGCCGTTTGTGTTTACGATAATGGCGCGGGGATTGATGCCGCCGTGCGCAATCGCATTTTTGATCCGTTTTTTACGACCAAAGCCGTGGGCAAGGGGACAGGTATGGGGCTAGCCACCAGTTACCAAATTATCGCGGAGAATCACGGCGGCAGTTTGACCTGTGCTTCCCGTCCCGGTCACGGGGCTCAGTTTCGCATCTGTATGCCGATAAGTAGTTCTAATGTCCTATGATTGGGGGATACTTGACCGGTGAGCCTTTAGAGGCTGACAACAGGTTAAGATTATGAAGAAATGTATTAAGCCCCCTCGCTTATGTCCCAACGCGATTCCACGCTTGATGGTGCCATAACCACCGCTAAAGCTGAGGTAAACGGACAAGCCAATGGGCACCGTGCGGCTGCCAAACTGAACAGCGCCGAAGAAGACAATGTGATTCGGGTGCGCGGCGCACGGCAGCACAACCTAAAAGATGTTGATTTAGAAATTCCTCGCAATCAGCTAATTGTTTTTACTGGCGTTTCCGGCTCTGGTAAGTCTTCCCTGGCCTTTGACACTATTTTTGCCGAGGGGCAGCGCCGCTATGTCGAATCCCTTAGCGCCTATGCCCGTCAGTTTCTCGGCCAGGTAGACAAGCCCGATGTGGACGCCATTGAGGGGCTTAGTCCAGCTATTTCTATCGACCAAAAGTCCACCTCCCACAACCCCCGCTCTACGGTGGGAACGGTGACCGAAATTTATGACTATCTGCGTCTGCTGTTTGGCCGGGCGGGAGAGCCCCACTGTCCGGAGTGCGGTCGCTCCATCTCTCCCCAAACCATTGATCAAATGATCGATCAGGTGATGGCCCTGCCCGATCGCACCCGATTTCAGCTTTTGGCTCCCGTGGTGCGCGGTAAAAAGGGCACCCATAAAAAACTGCTCTCTAGCCTAGCCGCCGAAGGCTTTGTGCGGGTGCGGGTAAATGGCGATATTTTGGATCTCACCGACAATATTGAGCTGGACAAAAACCACTTCCACAATATTGAAGTCGTGGTGGATCGCCTGGTGAAAAAAGACGGTCTGCAAGAGCGACTGGCCGATTCCCTGGCGACCTGCCTAAAGCGCTCCGAAGGCATTGCCATTATCAATATTGTCGAGGGTCAGTCTGGCAATGGGGCTGCCCCGTCAGCCCCTGCAGTTTCTGGGGTTTCCGATGGCAAGGTAGTCTCCATATCCGATCGTCTGCCCCGCGCGGCCGAGGGTGAGGGCGCTTACGGCAGCGGAAAGGTCAAAGATTTAGTTTTTTCGGAGAACTTTGCCTGCCCGGAACATGGGGCGGTGATGGAAGAACTGTCGCCCCGCTTATTTTCCTTTAATTCTCCCTACGGGGCTTGCCCCAACTGCCACGGGTTGGGCAGCTTACGCACCTTTTCAGCGGAGCTAGTGGTGCCCGATCCCAGTCTGCCCGTTTACGCTGCGATCGCCCCCTGGTCTGAGAAAGATAACACCTACTATTTCTCCCTGCTCTACAGCGTTGGCCAAGCTTACGGCTTTGAAATTCAGGCCCCCTGGGAGCAGCTTACCGATGAGCAGCGCCATATTTTGCTCCACGGCACGGATGAAAAAATCTATATCGAGACGGACTCTCGCTATCGCGATCGCAAAGGATACCACCGCCGCTACGAAGGCGTGCTGCCCATGCTCGATCGCCAGTATCGAGAAGCCAGTTCCGAAACCTATAAGCAAAAATTAGAAAAATATCTGATTAACCAAACCTGCGAGGTTTGCCACGGCAGTCGTCTTAAGCCCGAATCGCTGGCGGTGCGCATGGGGCCATACGCCGTGATTGATTTTACCGGCGCGTCTATCCGCGACTGCTTAAGCCGGGTCAAAGAGCTCGTGGGTGAAGCTGGGCAATTGCCCTTACTCTCTCCCCGGCAGATGAAAATTGGCGACCTGGTGCTGAAAGAAATCCGCGCTCGCCTTCAGTTTCTGCTGGACGTCGGGCTAGACTACTTAACCCTAGATCGCACCGCCATGACCCTCTCCGGCGGCGAGGCCCAGCGCATCCGCCTGGCGACCCAGATCGGCTCCGGTCTGACCGGGGTCCTATACGTGTTAGATGAACCCAGTATCGGTCTGCACCAGCGGGATAATGATCGCCTGCTGGCCACCCTTAATAAGCTTAAAGGGCTGGGCAATACCTTAATCGTTGTGGAACATGACGAAGACACCATCCGCGCCGCCGATCACCTGGTAGATATTGGCCCCGGTGCCGGGGTTCACGGTGGCAACATTGTCGTCAACGGCAGACTGCAAGACTTGCTGAGCGCCGAAGGGTCCCTAACTGGCGCCTATCTCTCTGGTCGCCAAACCATCCACACTCCTGCCGAGCGTCGCAAGGGAAATGGTCGCAGCCTAAAAATCCGCAACGCCCATCGCAACAACCTCAAAGATTTAAGTGTGGATATTCCCCTGGGCAAGCTAGTCTGCATTACGGGGGTTTCTGGCTCTGGTAAATCTACTCTGATTAATGACCTGCTCTATCCGGCCCTGCAGCACCATTTTGGCCGCAAAATTCCCCAACCCAAAGAGATGGACGAGGTTAAGGGGCTAAACGCACTGGATAAAGCCATCGTTATTGACCAGTCTCCCATTGGCCGCACCCCGCGATCGAATCCGGCCACCTATACCGGCGTTTTTGATGTGATTCGAGACTTGTTTTCTGAAACCATTGAGGCCAAGGCGCGGGGTTACCGGCCCGGTCAGTTTTCCTTTAATGTCAAGGGCGGGCGATGCGAAGCCTGCGGGGGGCAGGGCGTCAACGTGATTGAAATGAACTTTTTGCCCGATGTGTATGTGCAGTGCGAAGTTTGCAAAGGCGCGCGCTACAACCGGGAAACCCTCCAGGTGAAATATAAAGGCAAAAATATCTCAGACGTGTTGAATATGACCGCCGAAGAAGCCTGCAGCTTCTTTGAGAATATTCCTAAAGCCGCCACGCGGCTGCAAACCATGGTGGATGTGGGGCTGGGCTATGTGCGGTTAGGGCAAACCGCGCCCACCCTCTCTGGCGGTGAGGCCCAGCGCATGAAGCTGGCCTCGGAGCTGGCCCGTCGCTCCACAGGTAAAACCCTTTATCTTATTGACGAACCGACGACCGGACTCTCTTTTTACGATGTTCATAAACTGCTGGATGTGGTGCAGCGGCTGGTAGATAAGGGCAATTCGGTGATTACCATTGAGCATAATTTAGACGTAATTCGCTGCGCCGACTGGATTATTGACCTGGGGCCAGAGGGGGGCGATCGCGGCGGAGAAGTCATTGCCCAAGGTACTCCGGAAGCGGTGGCAAAGGCGAAAAAATCCTATACCGGGCAGTATCTAAAGCGCGTACTGGCCCAGCACCCGGTCGATAGCTAACGGCCAAAAACGAAGCGACATCTGCTAAATGTCTACCCAAATGTCTATCTGAGGGCGGGGGCAAGGATGGGAGCATGTCTGTCCTGCGATCGCTGCCAACAGTCCCAGACTGTTTATAAAGTAAAGAGCGTAGATAAAATAAAACTCTATGGCTGACTTTAGCAATAACGTTAATCCTCAAAACCAATCCGTTGACGGAAAAGGAGCCGGTGCAGGGACACCTAATCCGGAGCCGCAAAAAAACACCATCGATCAGCTCGGTGAAAATGCAGGACTCAACCTAGAGCCAGGCGATCCTGTCAACAGCAAAGAAAAGCTCGACCAGCGCGACAGCAACCGCTGGGAACTTGATCCCGCCTCGCAAAACCGCAGTTAACCGAGACTTTTTACGGTCATCATTTTAGTCAGAGCTACGGCTAATAAAATAAATAGGCTTTAAGGCTGATAAGAGTCTTGTCACCGGGCAGGGCTCTTTTTTGTGGGCTGTGGGGTTGCCCCAATGTCGCTGAACCGAGTCTTTGGGGCAAGTTAATCTAAGGGACATTACGGACAGTCTCAATGATGACCCGCAACACAACGGCAGAAGTTAGCCCATGGAACGCAATGAGGCAGATACCCGAGCACAACTAATTGACCCAGCGCTTCACCGCAGAGGATGGACGGAGCAGGGCCATATCAAGCGGGAGCAGACACCGGGGGCGATCGATATCGTCCAGGGACGGGGCAAGCGCCGCAGTCGGGGGCGGATAGACTATGTGCTGCGGTTGGTGCTGCAAGCGGGGAAGCAGCCGGTTGCCGTTGCCCTGATTGAAGCTAAGGCAGAGGATAAGGCCCCGGCCCATGGGCTAGAGCAGGCCAAAGCCTATGTCAGCGGGCAACTGCACAATATTCAGTTTGTCTACGCCACCAACGGCCATTTAATCGTGGGAGTATGACCGCCGCACCGGACAGACCTCATCCCCCCGTCCTTTAAGTGAGTTTCCTACCCCGGCAGACTTGCAAAGTCGGTACGAGGCAGAAAAAGGCTTTCGTTTAGAGAGCGATATTGCCAAGCCGTTGCTGACGCCCTACCCCACAGGTGAGGGCAGACGCCGCTATTACCAAGACGCGGCGATTCGGGCAGCGTTGGAAAAGATTGCTCGATGCACCACTCAGGGAGAACCGAGTCGGGTGCTGCTGTCTTTGGCGACGGGGGCGGGGAAGACGTTTATTGCGGTGAATCTGCTGAAGCGAATCTCTGATGCAGGCTTGCTGCGACGGGCGCTGTTTGTGTGCGATCGCGACGAGCTTCGCATTCAAGCATCAGGGGCATTCCAAAATCTGTTTGGTTCCAATGCCGCTACAGTAGATTCCAAAAATCCGCAGAAGAATGCCAAGGTGCTGATCGCCACTTATCAAACGCTGGATGTGGATCAAGAAGAGTCAGACGCGAACTTTCTGACCCAGCATTACCCCGAAAATTATTTCAGCCATATCGTCATCGACGAGTGCCACCGTTCGGCCTGGGGCAAGTGGTCCCAGGTGCTCACCCGCAATCCGGATGCCGTACACATTGGCCTAACGGCAACCCCCCGGCAGCTAGACATCACTGAGGACAATCCCGAAGCCCAGCGCGATCAGCAAATTACGGCGGATAATCTGGCTTACTTTGGTGACCCCGTCTATGAGTACACCATTGCGCAGGGGATGGAGGATGGCTATTTGGCAGCCTGTCAGATTCAGCTGAGCCGGGTGAATCTCGATGATACGGGCATTACCAAGGCGGATATTTTGGTGCGGGGGGCAGTCGATGCCAGAACCGGACGCCCCATCACTGAAGAAGAACTCGATGAGCTATATGCCCACACCGCCTTTGAAAATCGGGTGATGCTGCCCGATCGCGTCTTTGCCATGACCCAAGACCTGTTCAACTACCTGATTCAGACCGGAACACCAGAGCAGAAAACCATCATCTTTTGCGTGCGCGATACCCATGCGGAGCAAGTGGCGATGAAGCTGAACAATCTGTATAACCAGTGGTGCCAGGACAATGAGCTAACCCCCTGCAAAAACTACGCCTTCAAATGCACAGCGGCATCGGGGGGGAAGGACTATTTGGCAGACCTGAAGGGCAGTCGGCGAAACTATTTCATTGCCACGACGGTAGACCTGCTGACCACAGGGGTAGACGTGCCCAGTCTGCGCAATGTGGTGTTTTTCAAGTACATGAACTCGCCGATCACGTTTTATCAGATGGTGGGGCGAGGCACCCGCATCGACGCGGAAACCAGAGGAAGAAGACCTCGAATTGATCCTCGTTGACGGCCCGGTTTCGCCCGTGCAGC
>JBCDFX010000202.1:0-7276 GCA_039177155.1 Cyanobacteria bacterium P01_H01_bin.119 | reverse complement strand
CTTCTAATCATGATTGAGTCTGACTTTCATAGGGATAGGAACTAAAGTACTAACCATGATTTTTGCAATAACTCGTGTTTTGGGATAGATAGAACACAAAATCAAATTTGCGAAGGCGTAAGAGACCAAAGTTGCAACAGCGGCTCCAACTGAGCCGTAATCAGGAATCAATGCATAGTTGATGCCAATATTTATTAGCGCGCCAGATGCAGTCGTTATAAAGTAAAACTGTAAAAGATTTTCAGCTGTCATCCAAAGCTCACGAATAACGCCTAAAGAAACAAATAATCCAGACCAAATATGCACTGAGAGTATGCTTCCTGCCGGAAGGTATGCCTGACCCAGTAAGGAGCTAATGAGCGGCCGAGCAAATAAAGCCGTCGGCAGAATAATGATATAAGTGATAGCGACAGTACTCTTAAACAACTTACGCAGCCGTCGGTAATACAAATCTTCATTATCCTGCTTAGCCGCTAGCAGCAACGGAAAACTAGATCTGGCGATCGCCACTGGAATAAAATACCAGGCCTCCGAGAGTTTGACCGCCGCTGCGTAGATGCCTACAGCTTCGTCTCCAGCCATTTGGCCGAGCATAATCTGGTCAATCCGCATATAAATAGTAACGGCAATACCAGATAGAACCAGCGGCAAACTTGCTCGAAGTAAGCAGCTTGCCCGCTTTAAATTGCATTGCCAGCGGTGAATGGCTTCACCGGATCTAAAGTATGCCAGCGCGAGCCCGGCAGAGCGCACTGCGATTTCTATTCCCATTAGGGCACCGAAGGCCATTACAGGAAGCTGTTTCAGCATAGAGCCGATTCTTAATCCGCTGCTGATTAAGTAAGCGGTGCTAGCTGCGATCGCGTTGTTGTGTGCCTGCATTTGGGTTTGAAACCAATAGCCGATGATGTCTGCGGCTTGCAACACGATGCCCAAGGCAATCATTACAATCAGCCAATGCACCTGGGGTTCGTCAGGTCTAAGCTTCAGAATGCTCAGGCTGGCGATCGCGGCTAGCACAACCCCCGATAGGATACGAATCACCAAGGCGGTACCGAGAATTTCATATTTATGCTGGGGCTCCCGCACCAAATCCCGCACCACAATTTTGTTGAGTCCAACGGGAGCGATCGCGCCAAATAAGCCCACAAAAGCGATCGCGTAGCTGAGTAAACCAAAATTTTCTGGCCCCAGGTAGCGAGCCATCCATAAACCAATCGTCAGTTCGCCTGCGGCTTTTACCAGCTTGTCTGCAATGAGCCAGCCTGTATTGCCGGCGATTTTTTGCGCATCTGGCGTGCTGAGCCTAGTGCGCAAGAAGCCTGGCAAAAATCGAAGCCACCGGGGTTGCAGGAGATTAGACAAGGCTAGGGAAGGCGATATCTATGGGGATGCTTTACCAGAATACCCAGATTACAGCTTGAAACGTCTTATCAAGACTTCTTAAAAGCTACTGGCGCTGCTGTCCGTAGATGATTAACCGCTCTAAGGTAGTGAGTCGATTTTGCCAAGTTGTAATACGATAGCTGCTGCTGGCAGAGCGCAAAGCAATGCTGCCGCTGAGTAAGTCGCTCTGGAGCTGGGCAATACGGGCTTGAACTTGGGAAAGATTTCGCTGTGATGGAGATTCAGCTAAATCTTGTAGCGCCGTCTCTAGTAAATTAGCGTCGGTAATCCACTGGTTGAGACTGCGGCTGTCCATAATAATTCGCCCGTTGGCCAGCAGCAGATTCCACTCTCGCTGGAGGGCTTGATAGCGAGCCAGGGCTGATTCGTAGGGGCTTTGCTGTGGCAAGGGAGAATTAATGGCGTCGCTCGATCCCTGAATGCGGTTGAGGGCCCCTGCCAAATCAGCGTCTAAGTTAGCAGATGCAAACAGGGCATAGCCAGCAGCCGGCAGATCGCGTAGCGCTTGAATTTGATCAATCGCAGCCGGATCAGAAAGATTCAGCAGGCGAATACTTGGAATAATCAGTGTTGCATTGAAATTATTGCTGACTAACCACGGGCGGGTAAGCCGCTGAAGCCGATTGGTATCTAAGGCGTAGCTCATTAGGACAACCCAGTCCACATCACCGCGATTGGCCCAGGTTTCCCAGTCCTGCTGGATTTTTTGTAGCCGTTCGTGGGTGGCAATGGGAAAGACGGCGGTGGAGAGGATTAAGTCTGGATCGTGGTAGCGAACTAGGCGAGATACATCGGAGACAAAAGAATTAACCTGCTGAATACGAAATTCCATCCAGCGATTCCACAGCTCACGATTGCGGGCTCGCTCGGTCGCTGAAGCTTCGGGGCGATCGCGCGGAGACAGCTGAATTGGGTCAATTCCGGTAAGGCGCTGAAATTCTTGCCGCGCTGCTAGGCCATAGCCATAGGTGCGATCGGCGCTGGGATCTTGAAAGGGGTAGCGAATATAGTCGAGCTGGATGCCGTCAACATCGTAGTTAGTGATAACTTCGTTGACGATGCTGAGTAAGTAGCGGCGCACCTCCCGGTTGGCCGGATCGAGAAAGGGCTTGGTTTGCCCGCGGGGAATCATATTGCCCTGATTATCGTAGGCTGCCCAGTGGGGATTGGCTTCAAGCAGAGGGCCTGGGTAGTTAGCTGGAAGATTTAACACCTCATTGTGGCGTTGATTGCCGGCGGCAAAGGTCCATAGCCAGGCATGGATTTGCATATTGCGCTCGCGGGCAAGTTCAACAGCTGTCTCCAGCGGATCCCAGTGATGGGTTAGAGGATTTTGAGCTGGCGCAATGGCGCTGGGATAAACGGGATAGCCCGCATTGACGGTCTCAAAAAAAACTGTATTGATACCCGCCGCCTGGAGGCGATCAAAAATCTGGGCTAGTCGCTGGGGAGAGCCTGCGGCGACGATGGTGCCCCGATCTAACCACATTGCCCGAATCTCAGGCTGGGTCAGGTTTTGATCGAGTGGAAAGTTGTCCCAGAGAGACTGGCGAACGGAAAGCCAGCGATCGCGGGCCTCGCCATAGGCTTGGCGCTCAATCAAGCCCCGCCAGTCCCGCATTAGCTGTTCGGCCTCAAGCAGCACAGGATGGAGTGTCGCCTCGGGAGCAGTGGCAACCTCAGTCAGTCCGCGGCTGGCGGTCAATACAGGGGTGGCGGTAGTAGCTAACCGCAAGCGGTTGGGCTGATCGGCAGAAGCCGCCTGCAAATAGGCACTCTCAAACCGCCCTGTTAGGCGGTCAAGCTCTTGCCGCATGGCTAGGGCCAAAAAAGGCGAAATAGGATCATTGCCGGGCTGAACCGACAGCCCCGGCGGCTGAGCTTGATCGGCAGGATCGCTGCTGGTAGATGAGTTTTGAAGCAATATCTGCGATCGCTGCATTTCACTCAGCGGTGGACGGGCCTGAGCATCGAGACTGGGCTCTAGACTGGGCTCTGGTGCGGGACTGCTGGGAGAGCGCAGCGGCTCGGCTGAGGGCGTGCCAGTGGGCTGCTGACCGGGCACAGTCAAAAGCCCCGAATCCGGGGAAATTTCTAAATCGATGGCGGATGTTGGCTCAGGTGAACCGCTTGGGCCAGCGTCGGCAGCTATTTCAGGCTCGTCTTCTGGTTTGGCCGCGATCGCTGAGGGAACGAACTCGGATGGCTCAGCGCCCTGGAGCGAGGTTGAATCTGTGGCGGCAGATACGGCTCGAACCTGCCCGGTAAATTGAGTTAGTCCTAGGGTAAAGGTAGTGAGTCCAGCCCCCATCCCAGCTATTAAAAATCGATGGAACAAGCTAGGACGCTTGATTCTTTCAGTCTTTAGCAATTCACCTTTACTCATTCAAAGCAACCAGTAACGCAGTACGAAAGCGGCTCATTAAAGCTGTGACAAAAACGAGGCTGTGACAAAAACAGGACAGTGTTGGTGTTTAGACCAGTAAAATGGCGACTGAGCCTCCGCCATCCTACTCTGAACCCGTCTCGTCTCAAGGGATTGGGTGAATTCCCTTTACAGAATCTACATCATCACGACGCCCAAATCCGGTCGAGATCTCAATTCTGTGTATTGCTTTCAAATACTGCGGTGGGCTCGTAGCTACTCCATAATTCCCAGATGCCTCTGGCGTCTTACATTTCTTAATGGAAATAGCTAAGCTAAAAGAGCGTTGTCTACTGCAACTTCAAAAAACAGCTAGGGCCGTTATCCGTCTGGTCAAGACAAAACCAGAGGATGTATAAAAATATGCGAAGGTTTATGTCTATTCGTCAATCGCTTGCTCAAGTCAGTCCGTCTACTGAAACAGCCTCATCAACTTGGCAAATCAAACTACTTTATGACGGCGAATGCCCTCTCTGTTTGCGGGAGGTCAACTTTCTTCAGAAAAAGGATCAAAGTCGCGGACGGGTGGCATTTGTCGATATCGCTAGCCCCGACTATCAGCCTGCTGACCATGGGGGCGTTGACTTTGAAACGGCGATGGGGCGCATTCATGCGGTTTATCCCGACGGAACAGTCATTCAGGATGTGGAAGTTTTCCGTCAGGTCTATCGAGTGCTGGGGATGGGCTGGCTCTATGCTCCTACTCGCTGGCCTCTGATTCGTCCGGTGGTGGACTGGCTCTATGATCTTTGGGCAAAATGGCGGCTGCGCCTTACCGGACGCCCAGACTTGGAGACCTTGATAGCTCAACGAAAAGCCAGCGGGAATGAAGCAAACTGTGAGCCAGGCGATCGCTGCCGCATCTAACCCTTAGCGTGGCAGGACTTTCTTTCCGCGAATTGGCCGCAGCGCTAACGTTCTACTCGCCAGTTTGCCCTTCAGGTGTACGCTGAGTGATGTATTTTGCCCAGGGTAGTTATGCCAATCAGACTAGCGACTTGGAATGTCAACTCTATCCGCACCCGCCTCGATCACGTAACGGATTGGCTGGCCGAAAACCCGGTGGATGCGCTCTGCCTGCAAGAAACCAAGGTCGTCGATCAAGATTTCCCCAGCGGGCCCTTTGAGGCCATGGGCTATCATCCCTACGTCTACGGTCAGAAAGCCTATAACGGCGTTGCAATCGTCGCTAAAGCCCCCTTGAGCGCTGTGGACTACGGGTTCTCAAGCGTGCTTGGCCCGGACGCAACCGGCGATCTGGATGACCAAAAACGGGTAATTTCTGGCGTCTGTCAGGGCATCCGGATTGTCAATCTCTATGTGCCCAACGGCTCATCCATCGGCAGTGAGAAGTACGCCTATAAGCTGCGGTGGTTAGCTCTGCTTAAGACCTATTTAGAGACCCTGCTGTCTGCCGACTCAGCCCTGCATATCTGTGGTGATTTCAACGTGGCGCTGGACGATATTGATATTCATGATCCTGAAGGCAAAGACCGCCATATTATGGCGTCCCCTCAGGAGCGGCAGGCGCTTCGAGACTTGCTGTCTCTGGGGCTAGCGGATGCCTTTCGCAAATTGACCCCAGAAGGGGGGCACTACAGTTGGTGGGACTATCGAGCGGCGTCATTTCGCCGCAATTTGGGCTGGCGCATTGATCATCACTATTTATCTCCCGACCTTTATGGCCGGGTGGCGAGCTGCACCATTGATATCGCCCCTCGCAAGCTGGAAAAACCCAGCGATCATGCCCCGGTTATTCTGGAGCTTGCCGAGGCTGATCGTAGCGGCTAAATCCGGGCGGCAGCGGCGATCGCGGTTTCATCCGGTTCTGGCTGCTGCTGCTGGGGATGCAGGCTGGCCCCATCTTGCAGAGCGATATACAGGCGGTTTAGTGCGTTGATATAAGCCTGGGTAGAGGCCACAACAATATCTGTATTGGCCGCGTGGCCAGAGAAAATTCGGTCTTTATGGCGCAGGCGGATGGTGACTTCCCCAATGGCATCGATGCCTGCTGTCACCGACTGCACCGAAAACTCAATCAGCTCATTGGGAATATCAACCACTCGGTTTACGGCCCGGTAAACCGCGTCTACTGGCCCGGTGCCAATCGCCGCATCGCTGAGTTCGTCGCCATCTGGCGTTCGCAGGGTGACCGTAGCGGTAGGGCGGGCGTTGTCGCCGCAGGACACCTGCACCAGCTCCAGACGGAAATGTTCAGGGGCCTGGAGGGTTTCGTCATTGACAATGGCTTCTAGGTCGCGATCGCTGACTTCTTTCTTTTTATCCGCCAGCTCCTTGAATCGGACAAAGGCCCGCATCAAGTCTTGCTCCCCCAAGTCGTAGCCCAGCTCTTTGAGACGAGTCCGGAAGGCATTGCGCCCGGAGTGTTTGCCCAGCACAATCTGATTATCGTTAAGACCGATGGACTGGGCATCCATAATCTCATAAGTAAGTCGATGCTTCAGAACACCATCTTGGTGAATGCCAGACTCATGGGCAAAGGCGTTGGTGCCAACGATGGCCTTATTGGGCTGCACTAGCATACCCGTTAGGTTAGAGACCAGTCGGGAGGTTTTGTAGATTTGCCGAGTATCAATATTGGTTAACGGCGCGTCTGAATCTGCTGGACGCCCCAAGTACGGGTTGTAGAACGTGCGACGGACATGCATAGCCATCACCAGTTCTTCTAAGGCGGCGTTGCCGGCCCGCTCCCCAATGCCGTTGATAGTGCACTCAAGCTGGCGCGCGCCGTTTTTCACAGCCTCTAAAAAGTTGGCAACCGCCAGCCCCAAATCGTTGTGGCCGTGAACAGAAATCACCGCCTGCCCTATATTGGGCACATTCTCTGTGATGCCGCGAATAAGCTTGCCAAATTCCATTGGCGTCAAGTAGCCAACGGTATCAGGAATATTGATAGTGGTCGCGCCCGCGGCGATCGCCCGCTCCAGCACCTCATAAAGAAAGATAGGATCAGAGCGCCCGGCGTCTTCTGGGGAAAATTCCACATCTGCGGTAAAGGACTTAGCATAGGCGACCATTTCTTCCGCGATCGCCAACACCTCGCGGCGCTCTTTGCGCAGCTTGTGCTTCATATGAATATCTGAGGTGGCAATAAAGGTATGAATCCGCCAGTGAGCAGCAGGGTTTAACGCCCTAGCCGCCGCCTCAATATCCTGCCGAGTGGCCCGCGCTAGCCCACAAATGATCGGCCCCTCCTGCGTGCCAACGTCAGCTGCAATTTTGCTCACTGCCTCAAAGTCGCCGGGACTAGCAAAGGGAAACCCCGCCTCAATAATGTCTACCCCTAGCCGGGTCAGTTGCCGCGCGATCGTCAGCTTTTCATCCACATTTAGGGTTGCGCCAGGGGACTGCTCACCGTCCCGCAGCGTGGTGTCAAAAATAAGAATGCGATCGAGATTGGCGTTAGTGCTCATCACGGTATTT
>JBCDFX010000201.1:0-7345 GCA_039177155.1 Cyanobacteria bacterium P01_H01_bin.119 | reverse complement strand
CCAAAAATAGAATGATATCTGCCACCCGGGACAGGCTGTCGGATTCACGCAGCCGCAGGCGACGATTCACCTGACGCAGCCGCCGCGCCATTAGCTGAGCCAGACGAATACCGGAGCGCGGCTCGCTGTGGATCAAATTGATAAAGTCGTGGGCCGGCATATTACCAATCACCGTAGGCATAAGGGTAATCACATCTGTAGAGCGGGGCACTTCATCCAGTGGGGCCATTTCTCCAAATAGCTCACCCTTACCCAAAATATTCAGCGTGACTTCTTTACCGTCCAAATTATAGGTGCGAATCTTGACCCAGCCGTCCAAAATAAAATAAACCGAGCTGCCCCAGTCATTTTCTAGCAAAATAACCTGATTTGCCGGATGACTGCGGGTCACCACCTGAGCGGTGGCGCGCTCTACAGCTGATTCGGGCAGCTCCGCAAAGAAGGGCGCGGCCCGAATTAATGCACTATCGGCCTGATTTTCTCGTAACCCGTAACGAACATCCATGGCGGCGTGGGCACAAGTGATGGATAAGACACGGTCTGTAAAAGTATAAGCCTTCAGCCTGAACAAAACACCCCGACCATCATCTGCAAGCAGACCACTGATGTCCCTCAAAGTGGATTGTGATCCCCAGAAGGCTTAACAGAAAGCTCTACCGAAGCCTGCTGAGGGTCGCTGGGCATAAGCATTGGTGCCAATTGGCAGCATGCGTTAAGTTACCAAAATATAGCACGGTGACGAAATAGCGGTGTCTAGAGCATAGTGAGCGAAAAAATAGGTCCACCCCAAAACCGCTGGCCCGCTTAGCAGTCACGACGCAGTTGTTGCCGCTGATAAAATCTCTTTGAATTTGGGGGTTTTTTTGAGCAGATCGTAACTTTTTAGCTAGGCTGTCCTACACTTTGGGCAATCAAAATCTATTGCCAATAAAAAGCTGCAATTAACTAAGGTGCATCACCAGGGGATGTTATTCAGATGATGAGCCTTAGCGCTGAAATCCTATTTGCCCCATGCGGGGATGCCAACTGTGACTTCTCAGAACACTCAAATTCAAACTCTAATTGCTGAAATTGATGGGGCCTTGAGTCAGTCCATCCCGCGCCTGCCTTGGATGGCCGGTGAGTCTCTAACCCAGCAGCGCCAGCTTTTGTCAAAAGTTCGCAGCTATCTGGTGTCCATACAGCAGACTATGACGGGCTCCGCTGGTGTCCCAAATGTAGGCTCATCTGCCGGGCTAAACCAGCTGCCTGAAGATTCAGCCCAGCAGGTGCTACATGCGGTTTTGCAGGAGATGGCCCAGTTAAGAACTCAGTTGGTCAATCCGATGCGCCAGGAGGTTGCAACGCTGCAGCAGCAGCGCGATCGGCTACAGGCCGCGGTTGAAGCACTGGAGCAGCAACGACAGGCACAGCACAGTCAACTGGCGGATGCGTCGAAAGCGGATATATCGACACCTGATGCAATCGCAGCAGAAACCCTACAAGATTTAGTAGAGCGCCTGCAGACAAGGCTATCAGAGCAAATCCGGCAAACCTCAATGCGGCTTCCGAGCCAAGCGGATACTGCTCAACTGCGCAAGGAAATGACCGATGAAGAAGCTGCGTCGCTGCCCCCGTTAAGCCCTGACGAGCGGCTACGTCAGCTAGAAGCGCTGCAATCCCAGTCTGATCAGATGCTGCTCAAACTCGATGGCTCCCTGCGACTGGTATTTGAGTCACTCCAAAGCAGCATTGAGAGCTATCAGGCTTCTCTGACCGGCGGCGTGGACAAAATGCATGAGCTGGGGCGGCAGGGAGAAGTTGTTTTTACCGCGCTAATTAACCATCTGGCGCAGCAGTTGACTCAGGATGCCGCAGGCCATATTGAAGCCAATCGTCTAGCTCAGGCCGAACAAGCACAGTTGGCAACTGCAGCGGCTGACTTAAGGAAGCAGCCCGCAACTTCTACAGGTAGCCTGAACTGGGACGATCTCGACTTAAATGCCGACGAGGACGACGATCTAACGCTGCTGCAGCTCGATGAAGATGTGACCCAGTTTCAGCTAGACGAAGATTGGGGCGAAGAGACCATTCTGCAGATGGGCGATTTGAATTTGGCGGAGTCTCGTCAGCAGGACGGGGCAGACGCTGAAGCAGAGATTCAGGCCCTGCTAAGCACTGATGTCCAAGCTGAGCTAAGCACTGGTTCTGAAGCTGAGCTGAGCACTGGTTCTGAAGCTGACGCTGGGGCCGATACTGAAGACAAAGATGATGCAGAAGCTGATAGTGCGCCGGATATAGCCCAAACTAATCAGGCTATTGATGAGCTGTATGAAAGTATCTTTGGCGCTGATGCGATCGCCCCTGCTACTCCAGAGAGTTCTCCCTCTGAGGCGCTTGCCGATTTGGAAACACCCGCAGTGGAAGACGCTGGTGCCGTAGAGAATGAGGAAATTGAAGATGGGGAAGTTGAAGATGGGGACGAGGCCCTAATCCCCGAAGTATTGGTGGGCGAAGAACCCGATAGTGACAACCCGGCAGATGAGGAACCGGGTTCAATCGATTTAGCTGACTCAATTGATCTAGATATCAATTTAGAAGATGGGGAAGAAACCGCTGACGCCGTCGTAGAAACTTCTGAAGCTTCTTTCTCAGGGCCTCAAGCCGATCTAAACCGTTTGCTGTTTGACAATCCATCGGTACCGGAAGAGCCTTCTCTATCGGCTATGCCAGACAATGGGCCAGATAGTAGATTAGACGATGGAATAAATTCAATAAACGAAATTCCCGATTCAGCCGACGCCTCAGGAGAGGGACTGAATCCCCCAGGGGCTGACTCAATTTTGGGCTCGGTTTCAGACTCCGCCGCTGTTTCCACCACCGCCGACGAGGAGCCAGAGGCGGCGGCAGGGCTGTTTGGAGATGCTGATCCTGATTTTGGTCGGTCGGCATCCGTGCCGCCGCCGGTTGAAGTGATTCGTAGCCTGGCTGAGCTAACGTCAGATGCCGCTGCATCTGGTTCGACCGCTGATACTAGGGAGCCGGATAGAGCATCGGCGCTGTCCTCTGGAGATCTGCTGGATGCGCTAGATACCGGGCTGTACTCTAATACAGAAATTTTGGATAACCCTGATGAGCAGTTTGTGCCTGCTGCGCCAGAGGAAGAGCTGCTGGCTGATAGCAATGAATCTGAAGGTCTGCCCGGCTCTAGGCTTGCCCTCGACCTGGGCGAGGATTTACTGCAGGCCCTCGACGACGATTTGTCTGAGCTGGAGACCACGGCCATTTCAGAAGATGCGGCTGAGTCCACAGAAGCTTTCCCTGATGAACCAGAGGCGATCGCCGGAACGGCAGACCCAGCGCAGGCCGAAGTCTCTGGGCAAGTTGAGGGTATGGACGATTTATTTGCGGCCCTGAGCGAGGATGACGCCGAGGATGATGAGCCGGCGGGCCTGACCCTGCAAGAGCTGATTGAGGAAGAATCAGCCGATTCTCCGCCATTGTCAGATGAGGCAGTGCCGGACACCCAAGGGATAGATGTCACTGATCATGACAGGTTTGAGAACAGCTCTGATGAAGATTCTGAGCCAGCTGAGCCTGTCGCATCAGAGATGATTGCAGACGATGCGCTCTTACTAGATGGACCAGATGGGGCGACCGAGACTACAGCGGAAAGTGACGCGGCAAACGAGAATTTAGAAGGCGATATATCAGCGCTAGATGACCTGTTTGACGCAGAAACAGCCGTTGCTGGGGAAGCAGCCGGTGAATCTGCAAGCGCCCCATTAGAAGATGTGCTAGAAGACGGGACAGATTCACTCTCTGACGATCCTGTGATTCCGGAAGATATTATGGCCGAGTTTTCCGGGGACTTAGATCTGCCTGAAGACTTGCCTGAAGATTGGCGCCCCGAACCGAACCGTTTAGATCTGATACCGACTCAGCCAGACGCCGCCGCGCTGCTAGCTAGCCTGCCAGACCTAACTGGGCCAGAATCAGCCCCACCAGACTCAGATCCTAATGTAGAAGCCCCGCTGGATTCGGATGGGGACGGGTCGGCCCCGCTAGAAAAAGCGATCGCTGCTGACACTGAGACCTCAGATCCAGATGCGGTGATAGAGCCTGCTCTTGATGATATTGATCTGTCACTGCCTGAGCTAGATGAGCTAGATCTTGAACTGCCAGAAGATAGGCCAGAGGACGGGCCAGAAGACAGAGCCGAGCTTCCGCTACCTGAGTTGGACAACGTGCCTCTGCCGGGCTTAGGGGAACTACCGGCGACGGTCAGTCCGGATGGGGATGTTCTCAGTTGGGGAAATACCCTTGACTCTGACACGCTGGATGTTGAGGGAAGCGCTACTGAAGCCTTCCAGGAAGAAAGCGCTACTCAAGCCTCACAGGAAGAAAGCGCTACTCAAGCATTACAAGAAGAAAGCGCTACTCAAGCGCTATACGACGATGCGGCCGCCGAAACCGCCGAGTTGAGTCTGAATACTGCTGAGCTGTCCGCTAATGCCCAGGGACTCCCCGAGCTTGCCGACGCGATCGAACCTGTTGCTGTAGAAGAGGTTGCGGCGGGAGAGCCCCCGGCCCCAGCGCCGACTGCCGATGCCAGCTCACAAGATTGGTATCTTAGCTTAGATATCGGCACCACCGGACTCTCAGCCGTGCTGCTCGATCGCGTCAGCGACCAAACCTATCCCCTCTACTGGCAAAGCCATACCGACCCTGAGACGGCGGAGCGTGTCTTTCGGCTACCCATACGGTTTGATTGGGTTCCTGACGGGGCAGACGCTCCTAACTGGAGGGTTCAAGCCGTAGGTTTAGATGCCACGGCCCTGGCTGAGCCTCAGCCACAAGGGGAGGAGACTTCCCAGCTTGCCGAGGAAGCTGACTCTCCTTCGGGAATGATTCCGCTCAAGCCGTTGCTAAAAGTCGCAGTTCCCTATCGCACGGCTAACGGTCAGGATTGCCCAACGGTGCAGTGGTCGTCTCGTCAGCAATTTTCGCTCTGGCAGGTGCAGCGGGCACTGGCGATGCTGTGCAGCACTCTGAAGTCTCCTGAGCGCTGCGTCGCCCTGGGGCTGGAGGCCAGTCAGTTTCAGGGGGCGATCGCCGATCTCTCTGGCCTGATTGTGGGCTATCCCCATAACTGGCCAGATACCTTTTGCTTTAATGTGCGAGAGGCGATTTTATCCACCGGGCTGGTGATGCAGCCGGCGCAAATCTTTTTTGTTGAGGATGCGATCGCAGCGGTACTCTCCGGTTTGCCCAATCCGGCGACCGATGGTGAAGAGGCCGCCCAAACCATTGCCCAGCAGACCATCTATGGTTCTAACTGGCGGGGTGGCACCGCCGTGATTTCTGCCGGAGCCGCCGTCACCGAGATGGCCCTGGTTAATCTGCCGGCTGAGCTTAGCACCCTCACCTATGGCGACTTTGCCCTTAAAGCGATCGCCTATGGCGGAGACGCCATCGATCAAGATATTATTGGCCAGCTGCTGCTCTCCGGTGAGGCCCGTCGAGGTGGCCCAACGCCCGGTGATCTGCCCAATCTATTTAATCGAGCCGGGGCCAACGGCTGGGACTGGCAGCCTCGCTCCAATAACTTTACCGATGAGGACTGGGCCGCCCTTAATTTAGATCCTCAAACCTTTCCGCGGCCTGGAGAGCCAGAGCCGTTTAAGCGACGTCAGCTTCAGCAAGCCCTAACCGGGTCTCTGCTGGGCCAAAGCCTGCTGGAGGCGGCCCGCTATCTAAAGCTGATTTTGCAGCACCAGGGCCAGTTCCGTCTGGAAATTGGCGATCGCCGCTGGACCATTCGCCGCCGGGATTTGGAGAGCAAAATCTTTTTGCCCTATATTCAGCGGGTCAATCGCCAGATCAATCTGCTGCTGACCCAGACCGGCGTCGCGGCCCAGGGTATTAATCAGGTGATTTGCACCGGCGGTTCGGCGTCTTTGCCCGCCTTTGCTCGGTGGCTGCGACAAAAGTTTCCCAACGCCACCATCGTGCAGGATACCTACCCCAGCGATCGCCCCGCCAGCTGTAGCCGTGTCGCCTATGGGCTAGCCAATCTGGCCCGCTATCCCCGGGTGGTTGACCTAACCCGCCAGCAGTACAGCGACTACTTTTTATTACAAGAGCTGCTGCGATCGCTCCCCCACCCCCCGCTCCCTCTAAGCGGTATTTTGCACCGCCTAGAGCAGCGGGGACTCAACACTCAGGCTTGCCAAAGGCACCTGATTGCGCTGTTAGAAGGCCATTTGCCCCCCGGCATGGTGCCCACCGAGAGCGATCGCCTCTGGCTAAATCTATCTGAAACCGAACAAGCCCTTTACCACGAGCTGACCCGTCAGCCCTTGTTTAGCAAACAGGGCGGCCAAACCTATGTGCCCAATCCGCAGCAGGCCCAGAAGCTGGGCCAGTACCTCGATTTATTGCTGGCCGATAAACAGCAGCAGCTCGAAGAGCCCCTCACGGCTCAGATGGGCAGAGTAGAAGGCTAGCCTAAAACGCCAGGTTAGGCGGCAGGCAGTCGCTGGGGCAGCAGTGCCCCAATGGCCGCCCCCAGTAAATAGCCGCCAACGCAAATCAGCAAACCATAAATATTGACGCCCAAATCCAGAGCGTATCTGCCCCCACCTATCACCATCCACTCCGGGAAAAAGCTGGTGCCCATGGCGTTCTCTAGCACCCGCATTACGCCAAAGGTGAGGCCAGGCCAAAAGGCTAAATGAAAGCTCAATCGCCCCGCGCTGGGCAAAAACGCCAGTAAAAAGATAGGCGCTAGCCCCATCACCATGGTGCCGCTGATGGTGGTGGCCTGAATAATGGCGGGGCCGACCCGGTCGCCCAGATAAATGCTTAGCAAAGGAAGATTGCCGAGCAGAGCGATCGCGACAATCCACCAGCGCCCCAAAAACGCCTGGTTTTCTGTCGGGGCCCCTTTTCGGTTGTTCCAGTCCCGCGCGCCGAGTTTGGCCACGCTGGAAAAGGTAGAGTCTAGGGTCGATCCGGCGCTGGTAAGCATAATGGCATTAAACACCAGCAGCATCGGCAAGCCGAACAGGGCAGGCACCGCCAGGGTAGGGCTGCCTTCAACGCCGAAGGCGCGGGCATATAGCCCGACAGAGCTAAACAGCAAGATAAAGCCGCCGCTGATAATCCCCGCCAAAATAAAGCCCTTGACCATTGTTTTGGGGCCAGTGATAAAGGCCCGGTCGGTCATCACGGGATCGTGAAAGGGATAGCTAAAAATTTGCACAAAGGCCAGTCCGCAGAATGTCAGTCCGGCTAGGTTGGTTTCGGCATCGACCTGAGAAAAGCCCTGACTCACCAGGCCCGGCCCAAGGGTAACCAAAAT
>JBCDFX010000200.1:0-7398 GCA_039177155.1 Cyanobacteria bacterium P01_H01_bin.119 | reverse complement strand
GGGGTAGCTCAATTAGGCGATCGCCCTGTTCCACCAGGCCGCAGCGCACCTCTCGCCCCAGGGGAATATACTGCTCTACCAGCACTTCCCTGGAGTGGCGCAAGGCGGCAGCGATCGCAGCGCTATAGTCTGCCTCTTCCATCACCAGAGATACCCCCAGGGAGTTGTCGGCATCGTTGGGCTTGACGATAACCGGCGGCGCCAGGGTGGGCCGATCGCCCGGCTGGCGGTACCGGCGGGACAGATTCTCCAGCAGGGCGATCGGCCCACCCTGGCGCCGCCAGTTATCGTCAAGCCCAACGATGCCGACAACTCCCTGGGCGTATCTCTGGTGATGGAAGAGGCAGACTATAGCGCTGCGATCGCCGCGGCTTTGCGCCATTCCAGAGACGTGCTGGTAGAGCAGTATATTCCCCTGGGACGAGAGGTGCGCTGCGGCCTGGTGGAACAGGGCGATCGCCTAATTGAGCTACCCCTGCAGGAATACCGCCTAGACAGCTGCCAACCGATTCGCACCTACGATCACAAGCTGGTAAATACCGATCAAGATACCCTCGCCCTCACCCCTAAGGCAGGCAAGGCGTGGATGGTGCCCCAGAGCGATCCGATTGTTCCTGCCATATGGTCGGCGGCAAAGCAGGCCCACCGAGCCTTGGGCTGCCGTCACTACAGCCTTTTTGACTTCCGCATCGACCCCCAGGGGCGACCCTGGTTTATTGAGGCTGGGCTTTACTGCTCCTTTGGGCCGCGCTCGGTGATCGGATGGATGATGACGGCGGCGGGCACGCCCCTGCCTGAATTCTTTGACGCAATGCTGCGACAGGCCATATAGCTTGGGGCAAATTACGCGCTTCACCCAGTGTCGCTGAGTCGTTGGCGCATCAGTATCTGACTCGCAGCCCTGCCCTAAACGTCCCTTCAGTTGCTTACAACATCAAAGACAACCCCATGACAGCTATTTTATTTGGATCAATTGGCGCGATCGCCGAGACCTCTGAACGCCAGCGGCAGGCTTTTAACCAAGCCTTTGCCCACCACGGATTAGACTGGCACTGGCCCCAGTCAGAATACAGGGCGCTGCTAAAGCACAGCGGCGGTCAGCGACGGATTGAAGCCTATGCTGAGGCTCGCGGCCATTCAGTAGATGCGCCGGCTATTCATCGTTCAAAATCGGATTTGTATCAGGCTTCGCTGCAGGCGACCCCCCTTCAGCCTCGTTTAGGGGTGACTGACACCATTCAAGCCGCCAAAGAAAAGCGCATCAAGCTTGCTTTGGTGACCACCACTTCTCCAGAGAATGTTGCCGCCCTTCTGCAGGCGCTCCATCCCAGCGTGAAGGCGACCGACTTTGATTTGATCATCGATCGCGCCTGCGTGCCCCAGCCTAAGCCCGCCAGCGATGCCTACTGCCTAACCCTAGAGACCCTAAATGAGCAGCCCGGCAGCTGCGTCGCCATCGAAGATAACCTGGATGGCTTACGGGCAGCCCAGTCCGCAGGCATTTCCTGCGTGGCCTTTCCAGGGAACAACACAGCCAACCACGATTTTTCGGCGGCTCAAGCGCAGGTAAACGTCCTCAGCTTCTCAGCGCTCCAGCGGTTTATACCATAGCTGCTGAAACTGTTTTATTTTTGAACTTTGAATTTTGAATTCTGCCATATGGACATCCAGCCCCTTAACCCCTTTGGCATTGAAGTTACCGGGTTTGATATTAGAGCGGCCCAAAAATCGGATATTGAGCAGCTTCAGCAGTTGCTGGCCACTGACGGCGTTGTGGTGCTGCGCCAGCAGCGGGCAACTGACGCAGATTTTGTGGCTTTTCTTAAGCAGTTGGGGCCGCTTACCTTTACCGTTGGCGAAACCCCCGTTGCCCATGCCCCTGAGCTAAATATCGTCACCAATGTTGGCCCCACCCGTCCGCCCAGAAGCGTCTTTCATACCGATACCAGCTATATTGCCCGGCCACCGGCATACACGGCACTGCGGGCTGTCGCGCTGCCGCAGCGGGGGGGTGAAACCCTCTTTGCTAACCAGTACTGGGCCTACAAAACCCTGCCTAAGACCGTCAAGCAGCAGCTTGCTGCGGCCCAGGTGCTGCATATGGTAACCGGGTTGACTTTAGATCAGCATCGAGAGCGGCAAAGTTGGCATCCGCTGTTTAGAGCTCACCCAATTTCAAAGCGCATAGCAATATACTTATCAACGCCGGAGCGCTGCCAGGAGATGTCAGGAATGGGCGATCGCGCCAGGCACTATGATACTCAGCGCGTCATTCGGCTTTTATACCGTCACTCCATTCGCTCCTACCGGCTCTATCGCCACCGCTGGCAGCCCAACGATATTTTGATTTGGGACAATCGCTGCACCCTGCACCGGGCGGATCATTCGCAAGTGGTGGGCGCTCGCACCCTGCACCGGGGACTGGTGATGGAGACCTGCTTAGCCCCTTAATGCAGCGCAGACTGCTTTCGGTCTGGGGGCTTGCAGTGTTCGCTCTAACAGGGTTGCGCTGGCCTTATTGAGATCAGTCAAATCAATTTGAACGCCTTGCTTGCAAAACCGGGCCAATCATCACGGCGCGGGGCACAAACCGCATTTGATTATCCGGCTTGAAACCTGGATTTTTTAAGGCAAAAGCCAGGAATATAGAGAAGCGGCTTTGAGTGAAGTGCTTGTGGAAATTTCCAACTCATCACCCCCGGACAATGCGGCGGCGGTGCTTCAGCAGTTCGCCCGCTTTGGGGTGGACTTGGGTCTTGATCGAATTCAAAAACTCCTTGCCGACCTGGGCAATCCCCATCAAACAGTGCCGATTGTTCACGTCGCTGGGACAAATGGTAAAGGCTCGGTATGTGCCTATATTTCTGCTGTGCTGACAGCGGCCGGCTACCGGGTCGGGCGCTACACTTCACCCCATCTAATCAGTTGGCACGAGCGCATCTGCATTAATCAGCAGCCCATCTCAGAAGCAGCCCTGCGCGCCTGTCTCCAGCAGGTGCTGGCCGCGATCGCCCCCGATGCCCCTACCCCAACCCAATTTGAGGTAATCACTGCCGCTGCCTGGGTGCATTTTGCCGAGCAAAAAGTGGATATTGCCGTAATGGAAGTTGGGCTAGGCGGTCGGTTGGATGCCACTAACGTCTGCGATCGCCCCCTGGTCAGCGTAATTACCCCCATCAGCCGGGAACACTGGCAGCGCCTTGGTCCAACGGTGGCCAAGATTGCTGGGGAAAAGGCGGGCATTTTGAAGCAAAGTTGCCCGGCGGTGATTGCTCCCCAGCAGCCGGAGGCGGCCCAGGTGATTGCTAACCGATTAAAGTCGCTCAACTGCCCCGCAATCTGGATTGATCCTGCCCGACTCCTAGACGCTGATCGGCTCAACGTCAGCACGCCGTTGGGGACTGTGGAGTATGCCATTCAGCTATTGGGCGATCACCAGCGGGTCAATTCAGCCGCCGCGATCGCCGCCCTCCAGACCTTACAAACCCAAGGCTGGAAAATTCCAGATACCGCCATTCAGCAAGGTATGGCCGCGGCCCAATGGTCGGGACGGTTGCAGTGGGTTAACTGGTCACCGTCTACCGCTGCGCCACCGCTAAAACTTCTGATTGACGGGGCCCATAATCCAGCAGCAGCCGCCGCCCTGCGTCCCTATGTGGAGCAGCTATTAAGAGAGAAAAAATTTGCGCCACCGGTTACCTGGGTGATGGGTATGCTAGCCACTAAAGATCACCGTGAGGTGTTTGAAGCCCTGCTGCGTCCCGGCGATCGCCTCTTTCTGGTGCCTGTTTTGGGTCATCAGTTTGCCGAACCCGAAGCTCTAGCGGCGATCGCTCAAACTGTTTGTCCCAAATTGTCGAAATGTCAGTGTTTGGCTGATTTGATAACGGCTTTAGGGGCGATCGCGGCTGAGCAATCTACCCCATCCGAGCGGCCACATCTCACCGTTTTGTGCGGCTCACTTTATATGATTGGCGATTTTTTGCGTCAGTTAGAAGACGCCTAGATATTGATATAAACCTGTAAACTATCCCGGCATCAGCTTTTGTGCTTCGACTCGGCTTATAAAATTCGCGATCGCTCTACAAGATTTACAGAGATACAATTGCGCTTTGGCATTACCTAGAAAAATTCACCATTTTTGATGGAACTCTATTTTATTTAGAGGGTCATAGCTAAAGGATAATTTAAGGGAAATTCTTTCATCCTAAGAGAAGCAGAGCAAAATTTAGTTTACTTTCCGTGAGATAAACTCTAGGCTGAGCACCGCTACGGCAAGATGCTTTACGACGCAACCGCTCCGTTCAGTATGGCATCTGATGCATCTCAGGTATCCAGTTAAGTGGAAGTATTTTGACTAGAAACTATAGCTTGTTTCTCGCAGAATGACCCAATTCCTGCCTGGGTCTTGCCAGTACCTTTCTGGAATACTCGGGCGAGATCCATCCTAAAAATTATTCAGACTACTCATTTAATGGTTGGAGATACCCCCAAATGGTTCGCGATTTACGAATAGCCAAAATTTTCTCACTGGCAACCTTCAGCGCTGCTATAGTCCTAAGCCCACCTGTTAGTGCACAGCAGCAGAGCGATTCCTTCTCAACTTGCTTTAGCATCTTGAGTGGATCATTTCGCAATGACTATGCATTAAGCCAGTGTCGAGATATGTTTGCAGGGCAGTCACCTAATGAGTCTTTTTCAACTTGCTTTGGCACCTTGAGTGGATCATTTCGCAATGACTATGCATTAAGCCAGTGTCAAGCTATGTTTGTAGGACAGTCACTCAATGAATCCTTCTCAGCTTGTTTCAACACCTTGAGTGCATCATTTCGCAATGACTACGCTAATGAAAAATGCCAAGAATTAGTTCGAAATAGCAGGAACTCAGACAATAACGATAACAATAACAATAGGGTGTTTAGGATGGTTAATAATACTGGGGCAACGGTTGAAGCTTTATATTTGGCTCCCTCTAACGGATCTGTTTGGGGTCCCAATGACTTAAACGGTACCTTACCCTCAGGCCGTTCCGTAGACCTTAGGCTCGAAAGCCCATCTTGTGCGTACGACTTCTACGCTAACCTATCAGATGGCCGGCAGATTACCGAGCGCCAAATCAACACTTGCGATTACACGGGATATCGGTTGCGCTAGCTCGCTGTAGCTTATGGATATGTGGCGAGCTAATAAGGCCATGCAGGCTGACCGTTGAGCGTTAATTGGCTATCAGCTAAATCTTCTGATAATAGGTGATAGATAACGTTATGAAATCAGTCTCAATAAGAGCGAAAGCTAGATAGAAAGCCATGAATATTCGAGTAGTTCAAGCAAGTGATATTGAGACTCTTTTTGATATCAGAACCAGCGTCGTCGAAAATTATCAATCTCGCGAAGAGATTGCTGAACTTGGTATTACCCCAGAGTCAATCGCTAAAATGCTAGAGATAGACTGCTGCGCCTGGCTAGCTGAGATTGAAGAGCGCCCAGTGGGATTTTCAATCGCAAATGCTACGGAAAAAACGATATTTGGCGTATTTGTCTTACCTGCTTTTGAATGCCAAGGTGCTGGACGGGCATTGATGCAGGCGGCTGAGAATTGGCTATGGTCAAAGGGACTGGATCAGATTTGGTTAGTGACTGGTAACGACCCCAGCTTAAGAGCTTACGGTTTCTATCTACATCTAGATTGGCTTCCAGCGGGTATCGAACCCGATGGAGACTTCAAAGGGGAGATGAAATTTATCAAAAAACGTAAGTAAATCGTTTACGCTACCCTACGCGATACTCACAAAATAAAATGCAAAGTTGCCCCCAATATTTAGATTATTAATCAATGCTGATTGACTGTGGCCCCTTACGGCTAGACCCGGTCGCTGTGCCCGTAGGTGGTGTAGGGATGCGGACTTCGCGGTAGTCGGCATAGAGGCGATCGCGCCAGGCAAAAAAGCTCTCGAAGGCTGGATCATCGGCAAGTCCGGGAACACCCTTGTCGCAGATGCCCTCCGGCAGGTCTATATACTCTTGGGCCGGAAACTTGATATACATCGACAGGCCGGCCACGGCAAAATCTGCCAGGGTGGGTTGGTCGGCAACGAGATAGGGGCTATCCTGCAAGATAAGGCACAGCGCTTCTAAGTTTTGGCGCAAAATATCGGTGGCTTCTTTCACCGCTTCGCCCCCAAAGCCCACGCCTATACCCAGCAGATTTAAGACATCTCCGGGGACAGCCCCGACTAAATTTTTCACCAAATCGGGCGTCGCCGCCGGCAGTAGAGCCGTGCGGAAATTGGGATGCTGATTAAACGCGCCGATCATCGCTCTGCGGGCATTGAGACCGATGGACTCATCAGCCCAGGCTTCCATCATCAGGCAAAGGCCACGCTGCTTGGGGTCAGCGGGGAGAACAGGGCTGTCGGGATATTTTTGGTCTAAATACTGGGCGATCGCGGTTGAGTCGGGGATGATTTCACTTCTGTCTTGGAGGACGGGCACCTGTCGCTGGCCAGATTTTTGGAACAGCTCAAATTGGCCTACACCGGGCGTGACCTCAATTTTTTTATACGTCAGCTTTTTGTAGTCGAGGATAAGCCGGACTTTTTCACAGTAGTGAGAGGCTTCAAATTGATAAAGTTCGATCATAGCGAGAGACCCGATAACACCTAACGCGAATGCACTGAACAGTGTATCGAACTTGGGGGATCTGGTGGTTTGCTTCAATCGTTTGCCCCAAAGATGGCCCCAAAGATGACCCAGAAATTGCCCAACTTTTCCCATTCTGGAACTGACTGGTTTACCCTTGGCTTGAGGCACCTGCCGCTGCTGCCAATGTCCATATTATTAAACCTCCACTATGGCCTACACCCAGGAAAAACAAGTTGCCGTTGAGGCCGCGATCGCCGCTGCCAAGCTGTGTCAGCAAGTTCGCCTCACTATTACTCCAGAAGCAATCGAGAAAAAAGATAAAAGCCCGGTAACCATTGCCGACTTGGGAGCCCAAGCGTTGATCTGTCGCGCCCTGGCAGCGGCCTTTCCCAATGATCCAGTGGTTGGGGAAGAAGATGCGGCCATGCTGCGCCAGCCGGAGATGGCCGAAAAGCTATCCCAAGTTCAAAAATATGTAGACGCGATCGCTCCTGGAGCGACCGCTGATCAGGTGATTGACTGGATTGACCACGGCAACGGTCAGGTGAGCGATCGCTACTGGACCCTCGATCCCATCGACGGGACCAAAGGATTTTTACGCCAGGATCAATACGCGGTAGCGCTGGCGCTAGTGGAAAAGGGAGATATCAAAGTGGGCGTGCTGGCCTGTCCGGCGCTGACGTTTGCAGGCTCTGCCGGAACCCTGTTTGTCGCCGTGCGGGGAGAAGGGGCCGCTCAAATGGCCTTAGATAGCCC
>JBCDFX010000199.1:0-7406 GCA_039177155.1 Cyanobacteria bacterium P01_H01_bin.119 | reverse complement strand
ATAAATCATCTAACAGAGGTAATTCAAGTACTGATTTATCTTACTCAGATCTGGCTAAGGCAGACCTTCATGGAGCAGATCTTGTAGGTGCTATTTTATCGCATTCTAATTTAGATTTTGCAAATCTTGCATTTACAAATTTAACTAATGCTAATCTTGATCAAGCTTCTCTAAATAATACAATTTTTAAAGGTTCGCGAGTTATAAAAGCAGTTTTAGAAAAGAAATATATGAAGCCTTTTCTGTCTATCTTTAACAGTTTATTGTTAAGGATAAAATTTTGGAAAAAAGTATAATCCGAATAATATAATCGTTCGCCTTCTAATTTTGGTTGAGGAAGAAAACCTGTGCTGTAAAGAGATTTAGTACGTTTGGAATTTGATAAGAGTGCGATCGCTGTCTAGGCTTGGTTGAATGAGGTGCGGTTGATTTTGGAGCAGCAACGCTCACGGATTGATATATTGCTACGCATTTTATGGAGCAGGCGATCGCACTACATGTGTCGGCTTGTTGTACCCACATAAATGGCTTTTTAAGCGTCTTTACCTGGATGGCGGCATTGATTTTACTCAATTACCTATCTCGGCTGCGGTGATATTGTTCGGATTTCACTGAGGCGGGAACGATAAATGCTATATCCCTGATCACTTGGCTAGACAGTTTAAGGAGTTGAGCATGAATCGCCCGTACCCTACTCCCAGCAAACACCATGGACTTTTCCGATCAGCTTGCCGCACTGTCTTCAAGGGCATTGAAACAGCTTGACAGCCTGCAAACTGAGGAAGCTACCAAGATGGCATTGGTGGCTCCTTTCATCAATGCACTAGGCTACAACGTATTTGACCCCACCGAAGTTGTTCCTGAATTCGTGGCCGACGTGGGGGTTAAAAAGGGCGAGAAGGTTGACTACGCCATCATGAAGGACGGCAGAGCAATTCTGCTGTTTGAGTGCAAATCCTATGGCACCAACCTGGACGCGGTGCATAGAGAGCAGCTTTTCAGATACTTCTCTGTCACCGAAGCCAGGATAGGCATTCTAACAGACGGTATTTCATATCGTTTTTACACCGATTTGGAAGAGCCCAACAAAATGGATGATCGGCCATTCCTTGAGATCAGCTTGCTTGATCTCAACCACTCCCCGATCGATGAGCTAAAGAAGCTGACAAAATCAGCCTTCAACATTGAGGAGATGCTTCCAGCGGCTTGGGAGCTGAAATACGTCCGAGAGTTTAAGCGCATTCTCAATACCCAAACCAAAACCCCAACAGACGAGTTCGTAAGGGTTCTGGCAAAAGAGGCATACTCTGGTGTAGTCACCTCGAAAAAACTGGAACAATTCAGAGATATCACCCGGCAAGCACTAAAGCAGTTTATCAATGAGCAGGTCAATACCAGGCTACAATCGGCCCTTGAAGGGGTTGAAATGAGTGCCGAAGCGCCTGAAGTGCCTGAAGAAGAAGCGCCTGAAGTCGAGGCCGATGAAAATAGCGTCGTAACTACTGATGAAGAGCTGGAAGGCTATCACATCACCAAGGCGATCCTTGCTCAAGTCATAGATCCCAGCCGAATCACTCACAAAGATACGAAGTCGTATTTCAATGTCTTGCTGGATAACAACACTTGGAAACCCATCTGCAGACTTTATCTGAACAGCAAGTCAGTTAAAAGACTGGGCCTATTCGATGGGGAGAAGGAGGACAAGACAGAGATTGGTAGCGTCTCTGACCTGTACTCATATGCCGACAGACTTAAAGGGGCGATCTCTAAGTATGAGGGTGATGGATAAGGATACGATCGCTGTTTAGGCTTGGTTGAATGGGGCGCGCTTGCTCTACAATCCGCCCATATCAAGCTACCGAGCTAATTCATTAAGCTACCCAACCGCGATCGCACAGCCATGAACTCTCCTCTATTTTCAGACGTAATCCTACTGCGCGATTTGCCCGAAGAGGGCTTAAACGCTGGCGACGTTGGCACAATTGTCGAAATCCACAACGTCAAAGATCTCGAAACAGGCTACAGCGTCGAATTTTTCGACATGCTCGGCAACACTGTAGGACTCATAACCCTACCAATGAGTGCTTTCCGTCTGCCCACTCATACCGACAGACCAGCCGTTAGGTTAACCAACAGCGTTGCGTGATGATGGGGTGCGATCGCTTCTGATATTGGTGATTGAGGGCGCGATCGGTTGCAGTCATAATCAAGATGCTAGACTCTCTTTGGAGGTAGGCGGTTCGGCTCTCAGAGGATGAAAACCACCCTATATTTTGATAGCCTCAAGAATCGACCCGATCGCGCAATCATCAAATCAGATTGGATTCTGCAAGCTATTCAATCGCCTATCCGAGAAGAAATCCAATCCGATGGACGCATCAGGCGTTGGGCACAAATCCCAGAAGCAGATAACCGATTCTTGCGCGTCATCCTCCTGCCTGATGGTGAAACCGTCCACAATGCTTTCTTTGATCGCAGGTTCAAACTATGAAAATTCAATACTTCAGAGATACCGACACCCTTTACATTGAATTTCAGAACCTAAATATCGCCGAATCCCGCGATCTCGACGAAAACACTGTTCTAGATCTGGATGTAGAAGGCAACGTCTGTGCCATCACCATGGAGCACGCCAGTACGCGCACAGAAATTCCGCCCTCCTTTGAGAACGTAGCAGCATAGTCATTTTGGTTGCGATCGCTTTTGGCATCGATAATTGAGGGGGCGATCGCTGTTTAGATTTGGTTGAATGGGGCGCGATTGCAGCTATACAGACTTCAAGTTTGCCGAGATATCATAAGGCCAGCGCACTTGGACAACTAAGCATCCCCATGTCTATCGATCAAATCATGCAAGCAGCCCTAGACTTGCCCAAAGATCTCAGACTTCAACTGATCGAAGAACTGCTTTCAAGCATCGAAGTAGAGGTTGATCAAGCTGTCCAATCCGAATGGCTGACAGTCGCACAAGCTCGCCGCGATGAAATACGTAATGCACTCGTGCAGCCGATTGCTGGAGATGAAGCGTTAGCACAAGTCAGACAGCTCCATTGAACCAGGCCATATCCTTATCTTGGCTGTGATGCACTGTAAAAAGAAACCCAACTATTGGAAAGAACGCTTGGGTTGAATATGAGATTATGGCTGCGATTCGAATAACCCAGATAGCTTAGAGTGCGATCGCTTTTGGTTTTGATAATTGAGGGCGCGATCGCTAAGCTATTGCCGATTAAAAACTACAAATTGAGGCGGGTTCGACCGGGCAGGTGCGATCGCGCAGCGGATTTTCTTCCAAGAACAGCATCGACACATTCTCAAGGGTTGAAAGCGATGTCACATCTGTAATTTGGTTTTGGGCTAGCATCAGCACGTCTAATTCGGTTAAGTTAGCCAGTGGCCTGACATCCGTAATTCGGTTATCAACCAGTCCCAGCCAAAATAGCTCTGTCAATTCGGCCAGGGGGCTGATCTGAGTAATGCGATTGTCCCCCAGATCAACGTTTGCAAGTTTAACCAAACTCGATAACGCATCTATGGTTTCAATCCGATTAAAGCTGAGTGACAACCAATCTAACTCTGTCAGCGTTGATAGGGCCGTGATGTCTGAAATTTGATTGACTTGGAGATCCAACCAGGTCAGTTGGGTCAGGGTTGACAACGGCGCAATATCTGAAATTTGATTGGCGCTGAGGTTAAGCTCGGTAAGTTTGGTCAGCGTGGATAGGGGAGCAATATCAGTAATTTGATTTTCACCCAGATGCAGCCAGGTGAGTTCGGTCAATTCTGATAGGGGAGTCAGATCGGAAATTTGATTGTCGCTTAGATGTAGCCAGGTGAGTTGGGGCAACGTTGTCAGCGGTGCTAAATCTGAAATATCTCCATGACCGAGACTGAGTTCAGTGACATCAGCTAGGATTGCTTCGGCGCGATCGCACTCTTGGGTGCCGGCTACCGACAGCAGCGCATCCACTGTGTAGCTTGCGTATGGGGTTAGGGTTGCCTGGTTTGTACACCAGTCGGTAAAGCGATCATAGGTTGCATTATCGGCCTGGGCCAAGGTACAGCCAGATACACCTGCGGCCAAAAGGGTGAGGAAACCGAAGCTAGCCAGAGGCTTAAAATTCAAACGAAAAGAAGACATGGGGGCACGATGATTTCAACCCTAAAAGCTTCAGGTTTGCAGTGAACGATTCCGAAACGCCTCTAAAAACTGGCTTGTAAAGCGACCGTTTAAGTCGATATCTGTCTCTGATGCCTCGATCGAGGCTTGATTAATAAAGAAGCTGTTTTAGAATAGCTCCTTTTTTTACCTGGTGTTGTTGTGCTTGTTGACGGCGATTTCACCTGAGCTTTATATTGCGATCGCATCTTCACAGCAACTTCAAAAAAGTTTTAGGTAGTTTCAGCGATAGTTGAGCTGGTGTCTCGTCCCTAATCGGTCTTTTTCCGCGCATAGCTGAATCTGAATTTCACAGGGTTCTAATCATGAGAAGCGCTTTAATGCTGGCCTCTACAGGAGCTTTGATGGGCCTATCGGGTGTGGCGATCGCCCCCGCTTATGCTCAAGTGACGGCCTATGAGTACTCTGGCAGTGTGTCAGGGTCTGCAACGATATCTGATACGCTAAGCGACTTTATCCCTCTTCTACCTGCCGATACTTTTGCCTTTGAGGAGGTGTTTAGTGGTTCTATTAGCGTGGCCGATATCGAGCTGGTGAATCAAGAGCTAACGGCAGGGGTAACTGAACTGGCAGACTTACTGGGGTTAAGTGCCCCTACCGATATTTTGGGCGCTGTAATTGACTTAATTGATTTGCCTTCAGTTCCTATCGCCTTTGATTTTGGCGGTAGCGTTGAGGTCTTTAGCGGTGATTTCTCTCTAGCAACCTACGATTTGTCCTACGATGCAGCAGATATTTCACTGATAGCCAGTGCAGATGGCTCATTCAGTGCCAGTGCGCTGTCGAGCTGTTTTACTGAGGTTTGCAGCGCGGCGGGCCAATTTTCTACCTCAATCTCTGCTTTGAACATTCCGCTGGCCTTTGCAGAGGTGGCGTTTGAGGTCACCACCACGCCTAAGTTTATGGATGATGGCGGTGGCTTGCCGCCCGATCGGCCCATCCCTGGTGATGGCGATCCGGTCTCTGTTCCTGAGCCTGCAGCTGTTATCGGCTTGATTGGCATAGGGGGTTGGCTGGTGCGTAACCGAAGGATTTATAGCCGTCAGTCTGGCTAGGGCAAAACCTCCGGTTTATAGTTTATAGCTCTGGTCAAATTGCTCCCCGCACCCAGCATCGCTGGAGTCGTTGACACAGAAGTAATCTGATTTGCAACCCTGGCCGAACCTTTCGGCGGGTTGCTACATTTATTAGACTCACTCGTCCCACAGGCGTCGTCTTTTAGGGCCGCTTAAGCGGCTGTGAGCATCTTTTAACAGATTAGGAATATCGAGCTGCTCCGGGCAGCGGGGCAAGCAGTCACCACAGGTCGTGCAGCGATCGCCTCGTCTGCCCGGAAACCAGTGTCCGGCATTTTCAAACATGTTGTAGCGGTACTGACCAAACTGGGTCATATCGTAGGCGACGGCCAGGTTTCGCAGCCGCAGCACTTCTGGAATATGGATTGCCTCTGGGCAGGGCAAACACTGATAGCACTGGGCGCAGCGATCGCTGCTTAATCTGGAGATGGCCTGCTGCTCTAAGGCGTCAATTTTGGCCGCCATTTGGCGGTTCCAGGGGGGCAGTTGATTAACCTCTTGGTGCAGCGCCCTTAGTTCTAGCCCATTGGCGGGTCCGGCACTGAGGGTGCTAATGCGCTTATCTTGCAGCAGCCAGCGATAGGTTAGGGCCAGGGGCGAAAAGGGGTAGCACAGGTTTTTTAGGATATCGGGCGGCTGGTAAAGCATGCCGCCTTTATCGCCCGGCGAAATAATAAAGACCCCCATATCTTGCTGGTGCGCAAGGGCCACCGCCGGCGCAAGCCGCTGAAAAAAGTAGTAATAGTGCAGGTTAACAAATGCGAACTGGCCGCTCGCGATCGCCGCTTGCACTATCGCTAGGGAGCCGTGGGTCGAAAACCCCACATGCCCCACTTTCCCGGCTGCAATCGCGGCCCTAACGGCCTTCATACAGCCGTCGGGAGCCTGCACCCAGGCCAAATGCTTATTGGTATTGATACCGTGAATAGCCAAACAGTCTATGCGCTCTCGCTGAAGCCGGAATAGCGATTCATCAATTTGCCGGGCCATTGTCTCAGGGTCGGGGGTCGGCAAAATTTTGGTGGTGATAACCAGTTGGCCTTGCTCTGCTGGCGTCAGGCTAGCGAGGGTCTGCCCCAGAAATACCTCACTGTTGCCGTAGCCCCTGGCCGTTTCGATATGGTTAATGCCTAAAGCAATAGCCTCTTTAACGGTTGCGTTAAAGGCTTGAGCGTCGCTTAAGCAGCGCATTGTGCCCAGGGAAAACACAGACAGCGCCAAGTCTGTCTGGCCAAAGCGGCGGTATTGCATGGGCCGATGAGGCGGTTAAGAGCGATTAAGAATCGTTGCTGGTGGATTTTCCGCGCTGGGCAAAATCTGAGGGGTTAAGCCCGGCTATAAAGTTGCGAAAGGCCTGCTTTTCGGCCTCGTCCGCGTCCCGATCTACGGGAATCGATGCGTCAGCCACCACGCCCTCTGTTACCCAGATAGAGGCATTGGTGCGCAGGGCGATCGCGATCGCATCACTTGGTCGAGCATCAATTTCTTTCTTTTTGTCCCCTTTAACCAGGGTCAATACCGCGTAAAACGTATTGTCTCGAAGGGAGTGGATAACGACCCGATCCAGCGACATATCCCACTCGTCGAGGACATTAACCAACAAATCATGGGTTAAAGGACGAGGCGACGACTGGTTTTCTAAGGCATTGATAATAGATTTGGCTTGGTCAGCAGCGATGTAGATGGGCAAGGCTCGACGCTCAGACGCATCTCGCAGCAGCACAATCGGGCTACGCGAAACCGCATCGAGAGCAATGCCAGCAACTTTCATCTCAATCATGGGATCCAGCCTCTAGACTCTGGTAAGCAGGGGACTCGGGTTAAGGACGTTAAAATCCAAGTATTAAGCCGGTGACTCGTTAAGACCGGTGACTCATTAAGACAGGACTAGCTAAGACAGTGACCTTTAAAGCAGTGACGATTGACGATGGCGATTAGTAACGGCGGTAACTAAAACAGCGGCTATTGATAACGATGGTAACTAAACCGGATATTAAAGGTAGACAGAACGGCAGTGAATCTAATCTATAAAGGAGAAATTTCCACAGTGCGGCTGAACGTCTGTCACTGGCGCAGGCGCGGCGCATCCATGATGCCGCGTCGGAGTATCTCGTTCATGCTCCAAACGGTTCTCTGACAGAAATGCGTTTT
>JBCDFX010000198.1:0-7433 GCA_039177155.1 Cyanobacteria bacterium P01_H01_bin.119 | reverse complement strand
TTAACCCATTCATAAAGGTCATTAAACTGAAGGCTGTTGGCCATTGCAGAGAGGGCCACAACGCCCATCAGCAGCAGCACGTCCCCTACTCGCTTGGTGAGAAAGGCATCTCGGGCTGCGGTCACCACCAGGGGCTGTGCGTACCAAAACCCTACCAGTAGATAGGTCGAAAGGGTCAACATCTCCAGAAGCGAGTAGGTCAAAAATAGGGAATTGCTCAGCACAATTCCGGTCATCGCCCCCTCAAAAAAACCCATTAGGGCAAAGAAACGGGCCAGCGCCCAGTCCTTCTCCATATAGCCCAGGGCAAATACCTGGGCCAGCAGGCTTAGCAGGGCAATCAGACCCGCCGCCCCTAAGTTCAAAATCGACAGCTCAAAGGTTAAAACCAACTCCAGATCTGCCGCCTGAAGCCAGTGCAGGGTGAGCTCGCGGGTGCCCTCATTCCAAATGCCAATCGAAGCGATCGCGCCATGGATCAGGGCTAGCGCCGTCATCAATATATTGAGATACACCGCCGGGCGCGGCCCCGTCCGGCGAATCAGGCCAGCCGACCAAGGCAACGCCAAAATAGCGCCCAACAAGCCATACAGCGGAATCAACCAGCTTGTGTCGATAAAGCCCTGAACCATTAAAAAATACTCTTAGCCAACAAAACCTAAACGCTTTAGCGATCGCAACGCCAATCGCTACGGCTGCGATCGCCAGTGGATTCAAATTCTAATAAGCGACGACTTTTTACAAATCGTCCGCTTTTATCCTTAAACCTTGTGAGCCTTTGTTACAGATATTGATTAAGGATATTCACGCTTCTCATCCTACTGGATTTCCAGTGCCTTCCGGTTTGGCCTATTGCCCTACTTGAATTTTAGGCTCGACTTTTGCCGGGCTCGGCTTTGGGGATGCACTTTTTTTGGGGGCTTGCATCACGCTGGGAGCATATTGGGAACGTAGAGGCTTAAATAACCTCAATTGGGACATCTGCACCTTAATGAGTGACAGCTCATGCGCTAGCAAATCTTTATAACGATTTAATACATCGTCTTACATTAGCCTTAGTAATGTTCGACATTAGCAACAATCATTGCGACTTATATTGCCAAAGCCTACATACGCTCCTATTGTTGGTATTGAGTTTAGGAGATTACAACAATGCCAATTGCGGTTGGGATGATTGAGACGAAGGGATTTCCTGCTGTAGTTGAAGCAGCAGACGCCATGGTAAAAGCGGCTCGGGTTACCTTAGTGGGTTATGAAAAGATTGGTAGCGGGCGGGTTACTGTGATTGTTCGAGGCGATGTTTCTGAGGTTCAAGCTTCGGTTTCTGCCGGCATTGAATCTGCCAAGCGCGTCAACGGTGGCGAGGTGCTCTCCACCCACATCATCGCTCGTCCCCACGAGAACTTAGAGTTTGTCTTGCCGATTCGCTACACAGAAGCTGTCGAGCAGTTTAGAACTTAGCGACCGGCAGAGCGATAGGCGTAAACGACCTGTTTATCCCTGTGAAATGAGGGATAGGTCGGTTCAGATTCAATTCTGCTGGGTTTGAGGCCACTGTTTTGAGGTCATCAAATTTTAAGACCGTCAAATTTAAGGCCATCCGGTTTAGGACCATCTAATTCAGTGCTGCTGGGGTCTGAATCCGTCAAAACTATCGAGCAATAGCGGTTGGCTGCACGCTTTGTTGTTAACCCATACGGCAGCGTTTGAGAGAAAAAGTCAATTCTTTAGAAAGTCAGTTCTTTAAAGAGGGAAGGTGTAATGGCGATCGCAGTTGGAATGGTGGAAACCCTAGGTTTTCCGGCAGTAGTAGAGGCGGCAGATGCCATGGTAAAAGCCGCTCGTGTCACCCTCGTGGGCTACGAAAAAATCGGCAGTGGACGGGTAACCGTCATTGTTCGGGGCGATGTATCAGAGGTCCAGGCTTCGGTGGCGGCTGGCATTGAAAATGTCAAGCGAGTCAACGGGGGGCAGGTGCTCTCAACCCATATCATCGCTCGTCCCCACGAGAATCTGGAATTTGTGTTGCCCATTCGCTACACCGAAGCGGTTGAGCAGTTTAGAGAGAGCGTTAGCGGCATTCGACCCTACGGTCGCTAGAGTGAGCTGATGCAGTTGGCAAAGGTTCGCGGTACGGTCGTTAGCACCTGTAAAGAGCCCAGTCTAAAGGGAGTCAAGTTCCTGATGGTTCAGTTTTTAGACGAGTCAGGGGAACTGGTACCCGATTACGAGGTGGCTGCAGATGTGGTCGGGGCTGGCGTAGGGGAATGGGTGTTGATCAGTCGAGGCAGCGGGGCGCGGCAGCACGAAGGATACTTCGATCGGCCTGTAGATGCGGCTGTTGTCGCCATTGTCGATACGGTCAGCATGAGCAGCGGTCAGCTTTACAGCAAGCGCGACGATTACAGTTAAGAGATGCGGCAGCTAGTGAACGAGACAGTTAGCAGGCGAGTTAGCCGACTGACCGGGTTGAGACCGCCCGTTTATGAAAATTAGCAGCCCTGACAATCAGCGGCCCTGACGATTAGCAGCCCTGACAATCAGCAGTCACGGCAATCAGCAGTTTTGATTTGTCCCGCAGTTCAATCATTTGCAATCATCCGCAGTTTGATCAAATTAACCTGATGGCACCGAGGAACGTTTAGATGTCTGTCTCCAGCTCAACGGCTACTTTAGGTTATGGCTCAGGTCATGACCAGGGCCATGGGTTGGATTCTGCATCCGCATTTCAGGCCCATTCAAGCGCGCAAATTGTAGGAGATGTGCGAATAGATCCCTCCGTTGCGATCGCAGCGGGCGTTTCTATCTGTGCTCAATCTGGCGCGCCGTTTTATATTGGGCCGGGCAGCTGTCTTCAGCACGGTGTCATCGTCCAGGGACTTTCTCAAGGACGGGTTCTGGGAGACGACGATCAAGCCTATTCTGTCTGGATTGGGGCCGACGTATCGCTCACCCATAAAGTTTTGATCCATGGCCCCGCCTATATCGGCGAGGGTTGTTTTATTGGTCTTCGCTCGACAATTTTCAATGCTCGGCTGGGGCCAGGATGCCTGGTCATGATGCATGCCCTGGTTCAAGATGTGGAGATCCCACCGGGTAAATTTGTGCCATCCGGCACTACGGTGATCACCCAAGACCAGGCTGATGCCCTGCCTGAAGTCACCCCAGAAGATCTAGCGTTTGCCAAAACCTTGTCTGGCGTTCCGGCCAGTTTTGCTGTCGATTGGGCTCAGGCTGCGGCTGTGAGCCCGTCACCGACCCCTCCGTCAGGGGAAACTTCCCCCGCCTGCCCGCCCAATGAACCCAATGGAAACAATAAAATGCAGAGCCAAAGATTAACCCCAGAAGTTGTTCAGCAGGTTCGGCAGTTGCTGGGCCAAGGCTATCGAATTGGCGCAGAACATGCGGATGCTCGCCGCTATCGCAGCGGGGTGTGGCAAGGCTGTGCCCCCATTCAGTCCACCCGTGAATCTGAGGTTTTGGCAGCGCTGGAGGGCTGCATTGCCGAACATACTGGCGAATATGTCCGCCTGTTTGGGATTGACCCTAAGGTGAAGCGACGAGTCGCTACTACCACCATTCAGCGGGGCGACGGTAAGGCGGTAACCGTTGCGCCCACCCGGATCTCCGCTACCACCAACGGTCATAGTGCCAGATCTCGTTCAGGGCCATCCGCTGGAGGTATCGGATCTATCAGTGGTGATATTGTTCAGCAGGTGCGGCAGTTGCTCAATCAAGGCTATCGAATTGGCACAGAACATGCCGATGGCCGCCGCTATCGCAGCGGCGTGTGGCAAACCTGCGCTCCAATCACCTCTGACCGAGAGGGACAGGTGCTCTCAGATTTGCAGGCCTGTCTGCATGAGCACAGCGGTGAGTATGTGCGGATGTTTGGCATCGATCCGAAGATGAAGCGCCGGGTGGCGACTACAACCATTCAGCGGGGTGACGGCAAACCAGTAGATATTGGCGGCGTCAGCGTTCCTAGCACTGGCCGGAATGAGGGGCAGCGCGGAACTACTAATACCCAGGTGGATGGTGGACTGGGTCAGCATGTTCGGAATTTCTTGAGTCAAGGGTATCAGATCGGGGTGGAGCACGCCGATCGCCGCCGCTACCGCAGCGGGGTCTGGCAGAGCTGTCCGGCCATCCAGGCCAGTCATGAGTCTGGCGCGATCGCTGCTGTTCAGAACTATTTGTCTCAGTTTAGCGATCACTACGTTCGTATTTTCGGCATCGATCCTAGGGCAAAGCGGCGTACGGGCGCAGTTACTATTCAGCGACCGGGGCACTCTAATGGTTCTGGATCATTTAGTTCTGAATCCTTCTCAAAGCCGGCGTCATACCGCGGCAGTACCAATGGCTCAGGCCACAGCCCTGCCCACAACAACGGCAGCGCTGCTAACGGCAACGGTCGGGGCCATAGCCTAAGCGCCGATGTGGCCAATCAGGTGAGGCAATTAGTCAATCAGGGCTACCGGGTTAGCACTGAGTTTGCCGACTCACGCCGCTATCGCAGTGGCGCTTGGCAGTCGGGCGGACCGGTTCAAGGCAGTCATCCGGCAGATGTGGTGGCTCGCTTGGAAACTCTACTGTCGGAGCATTCGGGCAAGTACGTGCGCTTGATCGGCATTGATCCTCAGGCTAAGCGCCGCGTCTTGGAGACCACTATTCAACGGCCTTGAATGACCCGGGTCCGGGCTTTACCCTTGCGATGACTGCTGTGCCGACACCGGTAAACGGGATAAATTTTTACTGTGTTGGCCAGGTCGAACTGGCGGCCGATGTCGTGGTGGCCGCGGGGGCTGTGCTGGTGGCCGATCCGGGCTGTCGCCTTAAGCTGGCTGCGGGGGTCTGTTTAGGGCCATCGACCATTGTCCACGCCCAGGGAGGAAATCTCACCCTAGAAGCTGGAGTTTGTCTGGCTACCGGCGTTTGTGTGGTTGGCCAGGGCTGGATTGGTGCCGGCGCGTGCTTAGGGGCAGATGTCACGGTGATAAATCCGGCGATCGCGGCCCACAGCACCGTTGCGCCCAAGTCTTTAGTGGGCGATCACAGTCGCCGGAATATAGCCACACCGGATTTAGTGAATGGAGCCTCCGGTAATGAATCATCCAATAACGGAGCATCTAATAACGGAGCATTTAATAATGGATCATCCAGCAATGGGGCCTCTGATCTTCCGCCCGTCGATTCAAACTTAGCCGCCTCAGCCCAGCTCGGTAGCGCCCATTCGGCGTCAGCAAATGCCGAAACTGAGAGTTCTGATGCGGTATCTGGTGGACTAGCCAGTTTTAATCATGTTTATGGCAAGCAGCAGATGAACCAGTTGCTCAATACCCTATTTCCCCATCGGCAGGCGCTAAATAATGCCGAGAATAATAACGGTTCTTCTGCAAATGGAGCCACATCTTCTGAGACCACATAAGATTGAAGGTAACTCTAAACCGGTATTCGTCGGTTCGCCAAAGCCGCACCACTAAAGAGGTTGCATTATGCACACCCAAAGTCACTTATCCTCACAGGTTGCCCGTGCCGATACTGTTCCTGGGTCGAGCGCCCAGCAGCAGATGCCCCAGGCGCAGTATCGACTGCGAGGAGCCGCGCTGGGACTGGTTTCTACCCAGAGTTTTCCAGCGATTATCGGCACCGCCGACGCGATGGTTAAGTCGGCTGATGTGGTGCTGGTCGGCTACGAAAAAATCGGGGGCGGCCACTGTACGGCGGTGGTGCGGGGTGGGGTCGCCGATGTGCGTATGGCGGTGGCGGCGGGCACCGAAACTGCCCAGCAGTTTGGTCAGTTTATATCGGCCTCTATGATTCCAAGGCCGCTGCCCAACTTAGAGGCGGTGCTGCCCATTTGCATTCAGCTAGAAGAGCTAGACGGGGTCGGTCACGGACCGGGGGCAAACCAGGCCGTTGGGCTGCTGGAAACGCGGGGCTTTCCGGCTATGGTGGGAGCCGCCGACGCGATGACTAAAGCGGCGGATGTGATTCTGGTATCCCATGAAACCGTGGGAGACGGCCTGTGTACCATTATCGTCCGCGGATCGCTGCCCAACGTGGCGATCGCGATGGATGCCGGTATGCATGAGGCCGAACGCATTGGTGAGCTCAATTCGGTGATGGTAATTCCCCGTCCTCTGGGCGATTTGGAGCGATCGCTGCCCAAACCCAAACTGGCCCAGAAAACCCCCGTTCAGGCCCCGCTGCGGCTACCGCTGGCCCTCGAAAAGCAGGCCGAAAAAGAACTCCTGCCCCTGGCGGAAGCGCCTCAAGCCGAAGCCAAGGCCGAACTGGTGATGGATTTACCCGATGTGCCTGGCGCTTCCGAGCCCCAGACGGTGGAACAGCCAACAGTAGAGCTGCTTAAGCCAGAAAAAGAGCGATTTAACCCAGAGGAACTGTAGGGTCAATTTGGGTTAACTAACTGGGCGGTATTTTTTCTGCCCTGCACAGTTGGCTAAAGGGCAGGATTAGGTGACATTTTTCGGCTGGCCGTCTGGCTGGTCGTTTGGCGTCTAACCGACTGAGCCAGAAAGGTCTGAATATGGTGGGTTGCCTGCTCAACCAGATGGGGCGAGTCGGCATCTAACCATTGAATGGATTGGGTTTTGCGAAACCAAGTGCGCTGGCGTTTGGCAAACTGGCAGGTGTGCCGAACGGTCAAAGCGATCGCCTCAGGTAGGGACAGCTCACCCTTAACATAGGCGCCAACTTCCGCGTAGCCCAGGGTTTTCATCAGGGGCAGGTCGCTGCCGTAGCGCTGCTGCAATCGTTTAACTTCTGATACAAATCCAGCTTCTACCATGGCCTGGGTCCGCTGATGAATCCGCTGAGCTAGGGGGTCCGGCGGGCAGTCTAAAGCCAGATACAAAATTGGGTAGTCCGGCGGAGTTTCGCCCTGCTGCTGGCTAATCGGGCGGCCTGTCACATAAAACACCTCTAGGGCCCGCAGGGTGCGAACCTGGTCGTTGGGGTGAATTTTAGCGGCGGCGGCGGCATCGACCTGCTGCAGCAGACCATAGCAATAGCGCTGCCCCAGAGACGAAAGCTGCGATCGCAGCTCGATTTGGGGCGCTACGGGGGGAATGCGTAAGCCTTTAACCACCGCGTCAATATAGAGTCCGGTGCCACCCACCAAAAACGGCAGGGCGTGGGGGTGGCACTGGGCCATTAACGCCTGGGCCAGCCGCGGGTAGGTGGCAACAGTCAGCGGCTCCGTTGGGTTACAAATATCAATTAATTTGTGAGGAACCTGGGCTTGTTGAGCTAAGGTAGGCTTTGCTGTGCCAATATCAAACGCCCGGTAAACCTGACGGGAATCAGCGCTCAAGATTACGCCATTAAAGGCTTGCGCCAGAGCAATTGCTAAGCTCGATTTCCCCGTTGCCGTTGCTCCCCCAATTACAACGAGCTGAGTGTAACCCTTA
>JBCDFX010000197.1:0-7437 GCA_039177155.1 Cyanobacteria bacterium P01_H01_bin.119 | reverse complement strand
GCGACTAAGTGGCTCTCAATCATGACGCCCAAGATGTGCTGTGAGCCAGCCGAGAGCTGGTCGGCTATGCTATCGAGCACGGTAACCTGCCGGTTGTGATCCTTATTGGCGTTGGCGTGGCTGCAGTCAATCATGATGCGAGGATTGATGCCGTCCTGATTTAAGGCAGCCGCAGCTTGCGCCACGTTGTCAATATCGTAGTTTGGCCCATGTTTGCCCCCCCGCAGCACCAAGTGGCAGTCTGGATTTCCTGTTGTCGCCACAATACTGGCTAGGCCATGGTGGTTGATTCCCAGAAAATGGTGGGGTTGGCTGGCGGCCAGCATGGCGTTAGTGGCAGCCTGCAGGCTGCCGTCAGTGCTGTTTTTAAAGCCAATGGGCATCGATAGCCCAGAGGCCATTTCCCGGTGAGTTTGGCTCTCCGTAGTGCGGGCCCCGATCGCCGTCCAGCTAATTACATCGGCAATATACTGAGGCGTAATCGGATCTAGCAGTTCGGTGGCAGCCGGTAGCCCGATATGGGCCAAATCTAGCAGTAGCTTTCGGGCCAGCCGCAGTCCGGTGTTGATATCGTAGCTGTTGTCCAGGTGAGGATCGTTAATTAGCCCTTTCCAACCCACGCTGGTGCGGGGTTTTTCAAAATAGACCCGCATAATCACTTCTAGACGGTCGCTCAGCTCTGAGCGCAGCTTGACCAGCTTCTCACCATAGGCGTAAGCGGCCTCTACATCGTGGACAGAGCAAGGCCCTACAATCACCAGCAGCCGCTGATCTTCGTTATAGAGAATATTGCGAATGCGATCGCGGGTTTCGGCGACTAGGGTTGCTGCCGCATCCGTCGTCGGCATTTCATGGTGCAGTAGAGCAGGGCTAACCAAAGGACGAGTTTCGACGATGTGCAAATCTTGGGTTTTAGGCATAGATGATCCGGGGAATTGCAGCAGCAGGCACCGACCCTTCGGCGGCAACCTTGGCACGTTTTTATTGTGCGGGGTAAACCCACCAAAACAGGCTACCCTTCAGCAGTATTTATAGATTTGTAAGACTTGTTACAAATATTGTCGCTCACTCGATGAAATTTGCGTGGGGTGGAATGCCGGCGGCGCGTAAAATGCCAAAATTTCATGACCTGACGGGTTTATAGCCCGTTTTTACAGGCGGGTTTGAAAGTCAGACCAGGTTAGGGCCTGCTCCAAATACTGGGGCGTATCGGGATTGTAAGGCCCCTGCAGGCGGTCAATGGAGATAATTTTAGCGGTTGCAGGCAGCACGGCCACATCAGGATCGGCGGCGGTGGAGCGCACCAAGGAGCTAGAAAACCCTCGAAAAATCAAAATTTCATCGGTCTCGCCATCGATTTCCGCCGTTACCCGCAGCACCTCCTGGGGATAGCGCAGGCTGTATTGCTCAAGCTGTTGTCCTGGATTCAGGCTCATTGCAGTTTTAGGCTCATTGCAGATTTATTGATTAATCGCCGTGCGACCCTGGCGGCCTAACCGGAAAATGACAAAATATCCCAGGCTTAACAAGTAAACAATCAGGGCCGCGATCGCCAGAAAGCCCAGAAAGCCACTAGTAGTATTGGCATGGAAATACTGCTTGTAAAGCAGGGGCGGCTGTAGCCAGCTCTGGCACACCTCACCTTTGAAAGACTCTACGGAAAACGCGCAGGGCAGATAAATTGCGACCAAAACGGCTCCCAGCGTACTGTAAACCGTCACAGCCCAGCGCCAAGCTGTAAAGATAAACTTAAGGGGACTCTCAGGCTGCTCCCGAATTTCTTCGTTGAGATCAGCCCAGAACCATAGGCCAATGGGAATTAAAATTCGCGCCATTAGCGCTGCAATAAAGCTAAAGGCAAAGCCGCCAATCATCAGATACACCGTGATGGCCAGCAGGCTAGCCACTTTCCAATAAATGGTGATGAGGTGCTGAATAGAATCGGCGCGGACTACAAAGGCCCAGAGCAGCAAACCTAGGGGCATTAGTACCGTAAACAGTACAGCCAGACGATAGTCAGCCCACACCAGGGGCAGCAAGACCGAAGCATCATACATGATGGAAAAACGCTAAAACACTCCAAGCACAGGGTGCAAGCCGTATATCTGCACCAAAAAGGCCAAGCTGAATCAGCTTAGCCTACAAAATCATAATCTCTATCGAGTCTTCTGAGTCTTCGACTAAGTCTTCGACGGGCAGAAGACGTTAGTTATCGTAAACTCGACACTCATCGGCATCTGGGTTGTTTTCGCAATACTCTTCAAAAGAAGTCTTTTTCTTTTTGGAGCGCTGGTGAGAAGCCTCAGCCTGAAGCTCTTCGACAGTGTCCCAAGCCACAGCACATTCCTGGGAGCCATCGCCGCTGGTCTCACAGGCCTCACGAGCTCGCTCGCGCTCTTGTTCAATCTGTTGTTGAATGTCGCTCATATGGTTCGATTGTGTAACAGCTTTCTAACAGGATAGTCGTTCGCTAGAGTCTGAAAAGTTCTGAAAACCGAAACTCCTAAGCGCACTAGGAACATATTTTTATCAGTCTAGCCGCAGCAGACTTAGCTCGACAGTATCATAGTGCCCATAAGCGCTGAATCGTACCCTAGGAAGAGTTAGGCAGAGTTGGCGATCGCCCCTTTATAACCTTGACATTAGACGAGTCGAGGGAGGCACGGTAAACTGAGCACTACTTCAAACCCTGCAACAAACCCTGCAAGGCTGGATTTTAGCTTTAAACAATTTTTAGCTTTGGGAAAAAATACCGGGTCGCACAACAAGCCGAGCCGTACAGTCTTGCTGAAGACGAGGGCTTGGGGGCCGGCTTGGGGGGCGACAGCTTGAGTCAACAAAGAGCTAACCACATTATTAGGCGCTTTTAAGGCAGGACACCACGATTAGGGAAGGAGATCGCTTTGACACAGTCCACCCAAGCCGGAGCTAAACCCGTTATGCAGTGGACGAGTGCACTATCCACCCGTGCTTCTTTGGAAACGGCCATTGACGACGTTGTGGAGCAAACTCAGCAGGCTTTGGCAGCTTCTCCAGGTGCCAGTCCTGATGTCGGTTTTGTGTTTATTTCGTCAGCCTTTGCTAGCGAATTTCCCCGACTGCTGCCCCTGCTGCGTGAAAAACTGTCGGTTCCCACCTTAATTGGCTGCAGCGGCGGTGGCGTTGTGGGCTGGCAAGATGGGGCCAGCCCGGTAGAAGTTGAAGATCGCCCGGCCCTCAGTCTTGCTGTGGCCTGTTTGCCCGACGTGCAGCTTCAGACCTTTCATCTGTCCGCTGAGGATCTGCCCGATTTAGACAGCCCGCCCGATGCCTGGATATCTCTAACGGGGATTTCTCCTGAGAGCCAGCCCCAGTTTGTACTGATGGCTGACCCCTATTCTCCCGGCATTAATGATGTGCTGCAGGGGCTAGATTTTGCCTATCCTAGTGCGGTCAAAGTCGGTGGGTTGGCCGGAGTCGGCAGCGTCAACAAAAGCAGCGGCCTATTTTGTGATGACCAGCTCTACACCGATGGCGTTGTGGGACTAGCCCTCTCAGGTAATATTGTGCTGGATGCCATTGTGGCCCAGGGGTGCCGCCCTATCGGTCAGCCCTATCAGGTGGTTGAAGCCGAGCAAAACGTTATTTTGAAGCTTGATGATGGCGACGATCGCGGAGACAGCTCCATCAGGCCGCCGATTGAGGTGCTGCAGGCGCTGTTTCAAACCTTATCTGAGGCCGATCGAAAGCTGGCTCAAAGCTCGCTTTTTATTGGTGTTGAGCAGAGCAGCTTTTCCCTTGAGCAGAGCCAGGGCGATTTTTTGATTCGCAACCTAATTGGCGTTGATCCGCGTTTGGGCGCGATCGCCATTGGCGATCGCATTCGTCCGGGGCAGCGGGTTCAGTTTCATCTAAGAGATGCCAGCACATCCGCAGAGGACTTAGAAAGTCTGCTGCGCCGCTACCCAATTGCAGACTTATCCAGCAGGCCAGCGGAAGCGGGGGCTCTGATGTTCTCCTGTATGGGGCGGGGGCAAGGGCTATACAAGGCGCCCAGTTTTGATGCCCGTCTGTTTGATCGATACGTTAAGCAGGTGCCCCTGAGCGGGTTTTTCTGCAATGGTGAAATCGGCCCTATCGGCAATTCAACCTTTTTGCACGGCTACACGTCGGTATTTGCTATTTGTCATCAGCCTAGCTAAAGCTTCCGGAGGGACTAAAGAGAACATCTACGGCTGGATTTTGGCAGACTGGCATCAGAACCGAGAGTGTGGTGTATTTTTAATCATATCGTCAAGCAATTGGAGCGATGGGGACGACCATGATTAACACAACGCCGGGGCAGTTGTCCCTTCAGAGCCTTCAGCCGACCCATACCCTGGCCTTTAGCGGTCAAGACTGGCAGATAACCCAGCTTCAGGAAACCGCCTGGGACGCGACGGCTGCCCCAGAGTATTTTTCAGAGTACTTTGCAGAGCCTTTTACGCTGCTTGGAACGGTTGAGCACAGCGCTAATGTCACACAGGCCATGGTGCTCGCCCAGCAGTTTGATCAAGATATATTGGGAGACTTGGGCCGGGCTGTCCGAAACTTTATCGATTCTGGACAAATTTGGGCGCTTATTATTGGCGTTGTGATCGGCTATTTAATTCGCGGGCTGTCAGCTTACTAGGGAGCCGGGGCGTGAATGCGAGTTTTAGGAGAGAAGCTTTTGAGTCGTTCTGAACCCATTTCCCAGGCTGCAAATGCTCAAACCTGGAGCCAGCGATTTGAGTCAGCCCTGCACCCGACGGTCGCCGAATTCAATGCCAGTATCGGGTTTGATATTGAACTAATTGAATACGATCTCAGCGGTTCCCAGGCCCATGCCAAAATGCTGGCCAAAACTAACATTATCAGCGCCGAAGAGGGTGAGATCTTAATCAACGGATTAGAGGCCATTCGCCAGGAGTATCGCAGCGGCCAGTTTAATCCTGGTGTGGCCGAAGAAGATGTGCACTTTGCGGTAGAGCGGCGACTCACCCAGCTGGTGGGGGATGTGGGTAAAAAGCTGCACACGGCGCGATCGCGCAATGATCAAGTCGGGACAGATACGCGGCTGTATTTAAGGGCGCAGATCCAGGCGATTCAAGCCAAGCTCAGGGCGTTTCAGCAGGCACTGCTAACCCACGCCCAGCAGCATGTGGAGACGCTAATCCCTGGCTATACCCATTTGCAGCGGGCCCAGCCCCTAAGCTTGGCCCATCATCTGCTGGCCTATTTTGAAATGGCTCAGCGAGACTGGGAGCGGCTGGGCGATGTCTACAAGCGGGTAGATATTTGTCCCCTGGGGTCAGGGGCGCTGGCCGGCACCACCTTTCCCATCGATCGCAACTACAGCGCCGAATTACTGGGGTTTGGGCGTGTTTATCGCAACAGCCTGGACGGGGTCAGCGATCGCGACTTTGCCATTGAGTTTGCTAGCGCGGCCAGTTTGATTATGGTCCATCTCTCTCGCCTAGCTGAAGAGGTGATTCTGTGGGCGTCCGAGGAGTTTAGCTTTGTCACTCTTACTGACAGCTGCTCCACCGGATCGAGCATTATGCCCCAGAAGAAAAACCCGGATATTCCAGAGCTGGTGCGGGGCAAAACCGGGCGAGTGTTTGGTCACCTAAGCGCCCTGCTGGCGCTGATGAAAGGGCTGCCTTTGGCCTATAACAAAGACCTGCAGGAAGACAAAGAAGCCCTGTTTGATACGGTTAAAACGGTTCAAAGCTGTTTGGCCGCAATGACGATTTTGCTGCAAGAGGGACTGGTGTTTAAGCCCCAGCGGCTAGCGGCGGCAGTCGCTGACGATTTCTCCAATGCCACGGACGTGGCCGACTATTTAGCGACGAAAGGGGTACCGTTCCGGGAAGCCTACAACCTGGTGGGTAAAGTGGTCAAAACCTCTTTGGCGGCAAACAAGCTGCTTAAAGATCTGACCTTAGACGAGTGGAAAGGGCTGCATCCTGCCTTTGACGCCGATATCTATGATGCGATCGCCCCTCGGCAGGTGGTCTCAGCCCGCAACAGCTACGGCGGCACGGGGTTTGATCAGGTGCGGCAGGCTCTGGCGCAGGCACAGCAAACGGTGCAGGCAGCGTCATGAGCCTGAGTTTATGCATGATCGTAAAGAACGAGGCGGCTAATCTGTCCCAGACCCTGGCCTCGGTGCAGGGACTGGCCGATGAGCGGCTGGTATTTGATACGGGGTCAACGGACGAGACGGTGGCGATCGCTCGGCAGGCCGGGGCAATCGTCACCGAAATTCCCTGGGAAAATGACTTTGCAGCGGCTCGCAACCAGACCCTAGCGGCCGCAACAGGGGACTGGATTTTGGTGCTGGACGGCGATGAGGTATTGACGCCAGAGGCTCAGGAGAAAATTGCGCAGTTAGTTCAGGGCCGCGCGATCGCCGAAATTAATACTCCCCCGGATCAGATTCTGGCGGTGACCCTAATTCGCCAGGAAATGGGGGCCCAGCAGTCTCCCTATTCGCTGGTGTCGCGGCTGTTTCGCAACCGCCCAGAGATTCGCTTTAGCCGCCCCTATCATGAGAGCGTTGACGACAGCGTGGCCGCCCTGGTGCACCGAGGCGATCGCTGGCAGGTGGCGACCCTGCCGGGGGTGGCCATCCACCACAGCGGTTACCGGCCAGAGGCGATCGCCCTTAAAGACAAATTTGCCCGGGCCGAGGGCATTATGTCGGCCTATCTTGCCGAGCACCCCGAAGATGCCTATATCGCCAGTAAACTCGGTGCCCTGCACGGTCAGCAGGGAGACTGGGCCAAAGCCCTAACCTTGCTAAAGACGGGGCTCAACCATCTCAGCGACAGCGATAGAATGACCGCCTATGACCTGCATTACCATCTGGGCCTAGCCCATCGCAACTTAGGCCAGCTCGACCAGAGCATTGCCCATTATCAGCGGGCCTTAGAGCAGCCTATCTTGCCGTCTCTCAAGCTGGGCGCACAGATCAATCTTGGGGTTGCCCTAAAACAGCAGGGAAAGCTCGATAATGCCATTGACGCTTTTCAGGCCGCGATCGCCATTGACCCGGCCTTAACCCCGGCCCACTTTAATTTGGGCGCAACCTACCGGGCCAAAGGCTACGGCTATTTAGATCAGGCCATTGATGCCTACAGGTGCGCTATCGAGCTAGAGCCGGCCTATGCCGAAGCGCATCAAAACTTAGGCGTGGCCCTGTTTAAGCTGGGTAAGCTACCTGAAAGTAAGCGGGCCTTTCGCCATGCGATCGCCCTTTATCAACAGCAAAATCCGGCCGAGGCAGACCGCCTGGCCCAGGGTGTGGCAAAGCTGGGACTGAAGTTGCAGTGGTAGCGTAGGGGTATAGCCCTAGCCAGCTTTTGATTAGACATTTCAGCGATCTCGATGCCTTAAACAAGCTGGCGCGCGGCCCTGTATTTTGGCCTTGGT
>JBCDFX010000196.1:0-7448 GCA_039177155.1 Cyanobacteria bacterium P01_H01_bin.119 | reverse complement strand
TTTTGGATTGTCTCAAACCTACCGAACTTTGGAAGCGTTGCTGTTACAGGGCGTAAAGCGCAATTGCATGTCGAAAAAACTCTCAACCCCTTGCCAGAGAGGTGTTCTTATCAATCTTTAGCCAATCCTCACGGCAACAAATGACATTTTTCGTTGCGCTTCGTTGCAAACGGTAACCGCAAGCCTGCGATCGCACTATGAATCGCCTAAAAATTCTCTGAGTGCAGTTTTATATTTATTCTTTAATCGTGTAGAAGCTAGACCACCCTGCTGAATTCTCAAAAGCACTGCGTCTGAACATATTCCTTTTGGAGTAGGGCTACCTGGTGTAATCAGTAACGCTAGCTGTGTCGCATTCATCTCCCGTGCAAACTTATATGCAATGACAGACTCACGAACTATAAAACTTGGGACGCCTTCTCCAGGTAAGAGAATGCACGTTGTTTCAGAGCCGCTTCTACGAGTTGTAACATTGACAAATAGATAGGTACAGTCAAAAATTTTTGCGATCGCAATATAAAGATGTTCGCCCTTAGGAGGTGTATCTATCAAAAAGGCATCGCCTAAATTGATATCAATATCAGCCATTCAAAGCCTCATCCAAGTAGGCTTCTCGAACGACTTCTTGCCGAATTTCTTCTATCTCAGCATTGGTTTTGCCCATATATCGCAAGACGTTCTCCACCAGAATTGGAATAGCTGAACCATTAGGATTTTCCCATTCTGGAAGGTTATGGGTCCACTTAGCAACGTCAAAAGGATTCAGCTGCCCAAAATCCTTATAGACTTGCTTCAAAATCTCCTCTTCTGCTTCACAAAGTTCTTCATTGCCAGGATCAGCCAGCAATAAGACATGATTTGAATCCCGCGGAGAAATATATCTCGACCAAAGGGGCAGGGCATGATCGACCTGTTTACCCTTAATTAAGTCATACACACCGCTTAGCACAGGGCCATAGTCCATCGATACATACTGATCGCCTGTAATCGGCTGCTCCATACGCTGCAGCGCAATACGGTCAGCAATGTAGAGCATCTTGAGCAAACCTAAGTATTTCATCGGTTTGCCGTGGAGTTTGAGAAGCAGTGCTGCGGCTTCAACAGCTTTTTTGGGATAAAACCGAAACTGGATTGCCATGGCTATCTAGAGGCGCAGGTGCGATATTTCATTTTAACGGTACAGCTTCATTCGTCAGCGGACATCCGTGAGCGATCGCCCCATCCCAGAGCCGCCACAAGTTCTGTCGCACTGGGGATTAGGGATCAGTTGCCATCCCTGCGATTGGTAGCGATAGGGCGTTTGCTCACCGTAAAAAATTTCGGCCAGAATTTCCAATGAATCCACTAAGCGCGGTCCCGGGCGATTGAAATACTGGTTGCCGTCTACCACGTAAACCCGGTTATTCTGCACTGCGTTGAGCTGCTGCCAGCCGGGATGACCCATCAGGGTCGATAGTTCAGCCCGAGTTTGCGCCAGGGTGTAACCGCAGGGCATCACCACAATTATCTCTGGATCGGCTTCAATTAGCGCTTCCCAAGTGATCCACGGCGAGTGCTGACCGATTGTGCCAAAGCAGCTTATGCCTCCAGCTAGTTCCACCAGTTCAGGAACCCAATTTCCCGCAGCCATTAGCGGATCAATCCATTCGATACAGGCCACGGTAGGTCGTTCTTGAGCAACGGTCTCGACTCGTGCTATGCAGCCATTGACCCGCTGCTTTAAGACGGCGATCGCGCTCTCCGCTTGCTGCTTTCCGGCGCTCCCCGCGATCGCCTCTCCCACCGTCAGCATGTCTTGCCACACATCGCTCAACACTGCAGGCTGGAGCGAAACGATGGTCGGCTTCACCTCGGTCAACTCAGCCACAGCCTGTTCCACATCGCTGAGGCTAACCGCGCAGACCTCGCATTGGGCCTGGGTAACGATATGGGTCGGCTGAAGCTGGGCCAGCAATTCGGTGTTCACGGCATAAACAGCAAGGGCAGACTGCAATAAATCGGTCACCCGCTGATGGATAGCAGCGCTATCGCCTGTCGGGTTGAACTTTGGAGCGGTGCAAATGGGCAAAGATTGAACCGCCAGGGGATAGTCGCACTCATGGGAACGACCCACTAAGCGATCACCCCATCCCAGGACCGCCACAATTTCTGTTGCACTGGGGATTAGGGATACGATTCGGGGAGATAGAGCTGCCATTGCCCAAAAGTTACGAAAACAGAAGTCACAAAAAAAGTAGGGCGTCAAACCACCCAAGCGCAATGACCTGGTAGGATATCGGGGATTATTTAGAACAAATCTGCCGATGGTGATTCAAGCACCCGCTAAAACTCAAAATAGCACCGAGAAACCGTTCTTTAAGTCCCATATCAAGGCTTATTTTGAGCGGATGGCTCCAGAGCTCGACCACTGGCACCAGCGCAATCGCTATTACTACGAGGATATGGCGAGGCTGCATCAATTTTTGATTCCCCCCGGCAGTCGGGTGATGGAGCTGGGATGCGGCACGGGCGACCTGCTAAACGCGGTTGCTCCCAAGGTCGGAGTGGGGATTGATTTTGCCCCAGCAGTCTTGGACATTGCCAAGGAGAAATACAGTCACCTGGCGTTTTACAGCTTAGAGGCGGAAACCCTAACTCCAGAGGCTCTCGTGCCAGAGCATCAATGCTTTGACTATATTATTTTGTCTGGCATTCTCAGCTACCTAGAGGATATTCAAACCACTCTGGAGAATCTTCATAAATTCTGCCATCCAGGCACTCGGCTGATTTTGGCGTTTCATAACTATCAGTGGGAGCCGATTTTACGGTTTGCCGAAGCCATTGGGCAGCGACGCCCCCAGCCGGTGCATAGCTGGCTGTCCATGGACGATGTGGCCAATTTACTCTCTATTACGGGCTATGTGCCCCTTAAGCGTGGACGACGGCTGCTGTTGCCAAAGCAGGTGCCGGGGCTGTCGTTTTTGGTCAATCGCTACCTGGCTCCTCTGCCCGTGCTTAAACATGCTTGCCTAACCAATTTTGTGGTGGCGCGGCCTGCGCCAGAGCGGTTGACGCCCCAGGCAGCGCCAACCTGTTCAGTGGTGATTCCAGCCCGCAATGAAGCAGGAAATATTCGAGCTGCGATCGCCCGTTTGCCTCAGTTGGGTCACCACACGGAAGTGATTTTTGTAGAAGGCCACTCCAAAGACAACACCTGGAATGAGATTCAGGCTCTGCTTCGAGACTATAGCGGGCCGTTGACCCTAAAGGCGTTCCAGCAAACGGGAAAGGGCAAGGCCGATGCGGTGCGGCTGGGCTTTGCTGAGGCCACGGGCGATATTTTGATGATTTTAGATGCGGATCTAACCGTAGCCCCGGAGGATTTGCCCCATTTTGTTAAAGTTATTGCCTCGGGGAGGGGAGAATTTGTCAACGGCTCTCGGCTAGTCTATCCGCGATCGCGCACTGCCATGCCCTGGCTCAACACCCTCGCCAATAAAATTTTTGCCCTGCTCTTTTCGTTCCTGCTAGAGCAGCCGCTTAAGGATACACTCTGCGGCACCAAAGTTTTAAGCCGCAACGCCTATGCTCAGATTGTGGCAGGGCGGCAGTACTTCGGGGATTTTGACCCTTTCGGAGATTTTGATCTGCTCTTTGGGGCAGCGAAGCTAAATCTGCATATTGTGGAAGTGCCGATTCGCTATCAGTCGCGCACCTATGGGGAATCCAATATTGCCCATGTTAAAGAGGGACTGGTGCTGCTGAGGATGTGTCTATACGCCTCTCGCAAGCTGAAATTTATCTAGAGCTTGTCATCAGTTAAGCGCAAAACCCTAGCGGAATCAGCCTTACTGCGCCCTCCCCAAGAGGTGGGCTTATGGCCTATCGGCTAGGGTCTGTAGCGCCTATATCGTAAGTAGCTAATGACTATAAGCAGCCAACGTCTAAGAGATGACAGCCCCTAGCTTACTGCCGCCGGGTAAACGCTAATCCGTTTGCCGCGCTTGCCGCGCCGCTCAAACGTGACAACCCCGTCAACAGTGGCAAACAGCGTATCGTCGCTGCCCCGACCCACATTGACGCCGGGGTGGAATTTGGTGCCTCGCTGCCGCACTAAAATATTGCCCGCTTGCACTGTTTGGCCGCCGTAGCGCTTTATCCCAAGCCGTTGAGCGTTAGAATCGCGACCGTTGCGTGTGCTGCCTGTCCCTTTCTTATGAGCCATGATTGTCCTGCCTGTAACTCTTAGTCAGTTCCTGTAACTCTTAGTCAGTTTAAGTGATTTCAATGCCAGTGGAGATTGAGTAGTGCGGACTACTCTGCTGATTCAGCTGCCGCTGCCACAGTGCCTTCGGTGGTTTCTTGGGTATCTGCTGGCTGGGGGGCAATATCTGCTTCCGTCGCTGAAGGTGCGGGTTCTGCCGCCGCGCTTCCTGCCAGGGTTTTTCCGTTTAGGGCAATGCCATCGATCATAATGCGAGTTAGCTCCTGACGATGGCCGCGCTTTTTGCGGGTCTTCTTTTTGGGCTGCATTTTATAGACGATGATTTTGCGGCCCCTGAGATGGCGCATAACCGTGGCTGAAATGGTGGCCCCTTCAACATAGGGTTGCCCGATGGTAACGTCTCCCTCGTTTTCAACTAGCAGCACCTTGTCGAGGGTGATGGTGCCGTCTTCTTCGACGGATAAGCGATCGATATCGTAAAAGCGCCCAGGTTCCACCCAGAACTGTTTACCGCTGGCTTCGATAATAGCGTAAGTCATTAAATTAAACTCTCTCTGCCGTACAGGCAGCTTTGCAAGATTACTCTGAACTGAGTCATCAACTGGCAAAGCTTTAGATAACCTGATCCGAACACATAGTGGACAGCTTTTAATTATGCTTGGTTTTGGCAAAATCAGTCAAGTCTTTAGGTTAACCAACCTGTGAGAAGATGGCCTGTGACCGGCTGGCTGATGCCGTCCCCCAGTCGATTAAAAGGTCAATTGAACTAAAAGACGACACCTTAATTCTGACACTATGCAGCTTATTGACTGGTTAATTGTGCTGGCCTATCTGGGATTTACTTTGGTGCTGGGCATTTATTTGTCCCGTAAAGCATCGGGTAGCCTGGTGGATTTTTTTGTGTCGGGGCGATCGCTGCCCTGGTGGCTAGCGGGCACCAGCATGGCAGCCACCACGTTTTCTATCGACACGCCTCTATATATTGCTGGGGTGGTGGGCGCGCGTGGAATTGTCGGTAATTGGGAATGGTGGAGCTTTGGCGTTGCCCACGTGGTAATGATTTATGTGTTTGCGCGGCTGTGGCGGCGCTCAGAAATCGTGACCGACGCTGAGCTGACGGAACTCCGTTACGGCGGGCCAACGGCGGCAGTGCTGCGGGGTGTAAAAGCGTTTTTGTTTGCGGTGCCCATTAACTGCATCGGTATCGGCTATGCCATGCTCGCCATGGTCAAGGTGGTGGACGCGCTGGAGCTGTGGCAGAGCTTAGGGATTAATCCAGGGGACGGATTAAAGCTGTGGAGCGTTGTGGGCATTAGCCTCCTGGTGCTGATCTACGCCGGATTCTCCGGGCTGTGGGGCGTGGTGGCCACGGACTTTTTTCAGTTCTTTTTGGCGCTGATTGGGGCGGTTATTGTGGCGATCGCGGCGGTAAGCCAGGTCGGTGGCATGGGGGCGCTAGTCGATCAGGTGCAGCAGGTCAGCGAGCAGGATATGCTGTCGTTTATTCCTGTGACGGTGGGCCGCAGCGGTATTCAATGGCGCGAAGCGACAGGCATCACGGTCAACACTTTTTTTGCCTATATCTTTCTGCAATGGTGGGCGTTTCGGCGCAGCGATGGCGGCGGTGAGTTTATTCAACGATTGGCGGCGGCCAAAACTGAAGCAGAGGCAGAGCAGTCGGCCTGGTTTTTCAATATTTTGCACTATGTGATTCGCACCTGGCCTTGGATTGTGGTGGCGCTGGTAGCGCTGGTGGTATACCCCGATTTAGACGATCGAGAGTTGGGCTATCCGCTGCTAATGCTGGATTTTTTGCCGCCTGTAGTGTTGGGCATTGTGGTGGCCTCCCTGGTGGCGGCGTTTATGAGTACGGTCTCAACGCTGATTAACTGGGGAGCATCGTACTTGACCAACGATCTCTACGGTCGGTTTATTCGCCCGGAGGCTGGGGAAGCAGAACTGGTGACGGCGGGGCGAGTGGCATCGGTGTTGGTGACGCTGCTAGGGGCGATCGCGGCCTTTTTTGCCACTAGCGTAACGGATGTCTTTCGGCTGGTGATTGCCATCGGCACGGGGCCGGGGCTAGTGCTGATTTTGCGCTGGTACTGGTGGCGCATTAATGCCGCCGCAGAGCTAGCCTCTATGGTGGGCGGCTTTTTGATTGGCCTGTTTACCAGCGTGGTGCCGTTGCTGACTATCGACGAGTTTGGTCTGCGGCTATCGGTGACCGCAGGCATTACCACGGTAATTTGGGTGATCACTATGCTCACCACTGACCCCGAATCCGACGAAACCCTCGATCGCTTCTATGCCAAGGTGCGTCCGGGAGGCCCAGGCTGGTATCGTCAGCGCATTCGCACTGAGTTACCGCCCATTCAGGATTTGGGCTTGGCGATTCAGCGGGTGCTGGCAGCGCTGCTGCTGCTGTTTGGGGCCATGTTTGCCGTGGGCGGCTTTTTGCTGCTGCAGTCCCTAACAGGGTGGCTGTCTCTGGTGATTGCCGTGCTGGGCGGGGTTTGGCTGCGAAAGCTGAGTAAGCGCGATCGTCCCATTCCTACCCCCCGTCCTGGCAGAGGTGATCCAGAAGAGGGGTCTGAGTATTAAGGCATGCCATCAGTTAAGCACAGAAGTCTGACAGGACAAGCGGTAAACACGCCCGCCCTGACTACACAGCTAGGGGCTGTAACCGTCGACCAGCTAGAAACCTTAAAGCAGCGCCGGGAAGCATTGGGCGAAGACGCCATTCATAACGTCGAAGCTGAGTGGACCCAGCTGATTGCCCAAGCTCAAGCCGCCGCCGCCAACGACGTCGATCCAGCCAGTGAGTCAGTACAGCGTATTGCCCAGCGCTGGCAAGAACTGATACAGATGTTTACCGGCGGCGATCCAGGTATTGCCCGCTCGCTGAACACCCTGTATCAGCAGGAAGGCTCTGAGAAGGCCAGTCAAGGGATGATGGACGCCGCTGTATTTGACTATATGGGGCGGGCGATCGCCATCTGGCAGGCTAACGGCAATTAGAGCAACCGGGGCGGGCAAAACTGGCCCGTCCCGTGGGCTGAAAACTCACCCCAAAATCGCAGGCGCTATCTTAACTCAGTGCCTCCGGCGCGATCGCTAGAAGCGCTCAAGGGGTGCCAGCATCATTAGTTCGGAGTTTTCGTCGGCGATAGCGGGGCGTAGGGTATCCAACAGCCCAGGATATTGCTCACTGAGCTGATCTTCCGTGAGTCCAGCCGCCAAG
>JBCDFX010000195.1:0-7504 GCA_039177155.1 Cyanobacteria bacterium P01_H01_bin.119 | reverse complement strand
GTTAAAGACGTGGCCGTGGTGGGAAAGCGCGATCGTCACTGGGGGGAGGCCGTGGTAGCTATTTATGTAGCAAAGCGCGGCGTGACCACAGCCCAGATTCAGCGTGCACTTAAGCCCCTTTTAGCCCCATATAAGCAGCCCAAGCGGTGGATTGTTAAAGCCAACCTACCCCGCAATGCCCAGGGAAAACTAAACCGTAAAAACCTATAAGGACGTGAACAAAAATAAACGTGAATCTATGTAGGTTGCGGCTGAGGAACGTTGGCGAAGTCTTGCCGAAGGTAGTAAACTAACACCTGAGAAATTATCATTACTAACCTAAACCCCTTAGTTAAAATCTCGAACGTTTGATACATCAATTAGAGTCTAAAAAAGATAGAAATCTTTAGTTTGAGAGTGAGAGCTGCTCGTTAGGGTTTCAAAGTAAAGCTTATGCTAGCGCTAAGTACTGAAGACAGCTTCTTTTTTGATATCAGCACCAACACCGATCCGATGGTCGATTTTTGTGTTTGGGTTTTAGAATCAGATGGTCTAAAGGTTGCGCCTTTTGATCAACATCCTGATGGCGATGGTAGTCTGCGAGCAGTAGGGTTGACGGCCCATGACTGGCAATCTTGGTTGAGGCGAATTTGTCTTTCGACAGACCGTCGTTTGGGTTGGCACACCCCAGACATTCAGGCAGAAATCGAACAACAAGTTGCTAGGGACGAGGCAGCGATCGCTCAAGTCCGTCCTCAAATCTTGGCAGTTCATCCAGAGCTTGATCCGGCCTCGATCAATCTAGGAAGAGTAGCACAGAAACGAACTGCTTTTTCGGAGTGGCGGGAGCGACAGTACACCATTGCAGCAGCCTTAATTCCTCAGTTGCTAGGAACGTCTGAATTACCTCAGCCGTCTTTCAATCCGGTCGATTACTGGCAGGGAAATCCCGACGTTAAAGCTCGTCTTGAAGACCTATGGGCAGACTTTAGAGTTCGCATCTTTCCCAGACGTAAACGAGTGTGCGATGGTGACGTACGCGATTTAATGAGAGAACACGGTGATGCGCTATCAGCGCACCTTAAAGCTCGAAACAGGGCATGGCGTCCATACTTGTCGGATTTGCCTGTGGTCAAGTTTGATATTGTTAACTACCCTGCGCCTATAGAGTACGTGATTCCACCAATCACAGCCATCTTGACCGACAAGATTTACTGCCGTCGTGATGATTCATCTTTGCAGGCAACAGTTCGCTTAATCGAAAGATTGATTGACGCCTATAGTGCGATCATCCACGTCAATAAGCACGTAGGTGATGGGGCATCTTGAACGCTTGATTAACTCAGTCAAGGTGATCAACTCAGCCAAAAACATCTAAGGCGTGCTTTCTGCCTTGTTTTTAAGCCCCATGGCAAACGCCTTGAATGCTGGGGTCAAGTCTGGGATCGAACGGGTAAGCAAGGGAGCCATCAATCCCGTAAAGTCTTCTTGCATCTGGAACTCAACCGCGCTCCTTTATCATTTGCTGGTTGAGAAGGGTGAAGGGTGTGGGTTGTTCAATTGGGGGCTATAGCTTAGGGAGGATGGCGTACTCGCGATCGGTAGGGTCAACCAAAACCGGCAGCCTTGATTGGGTTTCGACTCAACCCCAAGCTTGCCGCCATGGGCCTCGATGATTTGCCGGGCAATATACAAGCCTAAACCTGCACTTAAATGACGACGGTGGCGGCGGCCTTGGGTGTAAAGGTCAAACAGATATTCACAATCTTCGGTGTCCATTCCGATACCATCGTCGCTGACGGTGCAGTAAATCTGAGGTTTGGCCGACATTTTGACTGCGGCTTGGATGCGAATGGTGACCTCCGGCAGGTTGTGCTGCACCGCATTGGTGACCAGGTTTTGAAAGACGCGCCAGAGCTGGGCGCGATCGCCATAAACAGCGGGCAGCTTGGCGTTGACTTGATTGAGTAGGGTGGCTTGTGAGGTTTGTAATAGGGGGTTTAAGTCTTGGTGGAGGCCATCGATCAACCGTTGTAACGGGATTGCTTCCCAATTCAAAGCAAGGGTGTTGATCGGGTTGCCGTGGGCTTCTAGTAGGCTATTGATTAGGCTAAGCTGACGGTCGCCACCTTGCAGCATTTGGTCGATCGACGATCGAGGAAGGGTAACCACGTCAGCTTTAGTTTGGTCAGCCTGCTCCATTAAGCTTTTAAGAAACATCTGCATCCCGGTAACAGGGTTGCGCAAGTCGTGGGATACCGCATGCAAAAAGGTTTGAATGGTTTGACGCGCTTCAAACTCGCTGTAGCGTAGCCGCTCGTAGAGATAGACCGCTAGGTCAGCAATAAAAGAAATCCAAAGGAAATAGACATACAAAAGTGCCATGCTACTAATCACCGCATAGCGGTTGGTCCCTTCGTCGCCAAAGAGTAGCACTATTGCAAACACTAACGTCACTGGAATTAGCGCAGTCACTTGCGCTTTTAGGTGTAGCTGCCAACGCACAGGAACTATCGCAGCTTGCGATAAAAACACTATCGTCCAAACTGCAATATTCATCTCGTCAATTGACTCATGGACAACCAGACGTTCCAAAAACGACGTTAGGTTGATGCCCACGGATACAAACACAAAAATAAACTCGGCGTGGCGTTTTCCCCACCGGGTTTTTCTCATTCCCAGCCCCAACAGCAAGACAGCGGCAATGACGGCGTTACCGACGAATTCATGAGGCGTATATCTAAAGTCTTCAAGGGGGCCGTCTCTAGAAATACCGAAGACCCGAAACAGTTCAACTACAGTTACGCTGGCGAGCACCAGTAAAATCATTTCTATCAACAGCCCCGACCGCTGATAGAAAAACTGCTGCTGCCAGCGTTGATAGGCCGCCATTACCCTCGGCGTTGGTTTTTGCTGCCGGGGCCAAAGTTCTTGCAGTCGTTTACTGATCCGGACGGGTAAACGCTTTAACACCAGTTGATATCCCAACCGTTTTACTAAACGCTACGCTGCCCCCAAAGAGACACGCCATTACTCATACCGATGGCGTATGTCGTGGAGATTTGAACTGAAACTTATGACGCTGGCCAAATTGCTGAACGCGCCGGGATGACCAACATACAAGCCATCTGACTCGCCGTAGCATCCAAAGCGTTGGGGCTACGGCTTATATCTCACAGTAGCTCAAAGGACGCCATAAACTGCTCGATGGCGGCTGTTTCCATATCTGTGCCCACCACCAGATAAACGCGCTCTCCTACCAGATACAGGCGCATATCAACGGCAAAAAAAACGTTGCTGTAAACATATTGCCGCCCTGGATAGCGCTCTAATTGCACCGTTACTTCTGACGCTTTTAACGCATTAGCTAGGGAGGCATCAACCATGCCGTCTATCATGCGATCGCGGATGCCGTTCAATACCGTTTCGGTGCCGCGATTTACATAGGCTGCAGGTAAATCTGTATAAAAAATAGAGTAGCTGCTGGTGTCAGTCTTGGCAGCAAACTCATAAATTTCGATTGGCTCTCCTTCAATTTCGTCAGTATCAGTCGTCATCGTCGGCTGGTTCGGCATCTTTACCGCAAACCGTCCCGTTTCAGATGTAAAAGTAGACCACTGTGCCTGGGCCAGTAGCTGGGACATATCTGAGTGATCGATTGCTTCATCGGCGTGAGTTAGTGAATATGGCATCGTGACAATGCCGCCCAAAATTGTGAAGGCAGCAGTTAGCAGACTCGACTGCCACAGTTGCTGGTGCATGAACATTCTCCCAATTGGTCGAAATTATAGTGCTGGCCAGCTTGCTTAATGCACTGAGTATCGCTGGGATGTTGAGCCCACAAGCAATCTGACTTGCAGCCATGCCCTAATCGGACTGGCGACTACCATACACAACCCTAGGGCTACCAGCATTGTGCCACTACACCCAATCGCCTCACCCAACTGGGTAATTGTAGATAAATCGCCCGCTAGGACTAGTCGCAATACCCAATTACCGCATTCATCAGTATGGCGCCGCAAAAATTAGTGTCTTTAACGGTCACATTATTGAGGCGGGCATAGCGCAAATTGGCCCCTTGTAAATTGGCGTTGCTGAGATTAACTGAATCTAGCTGCGCCCATCTCAAATCAGCGTTGCTCAAATCAGCGCCGGTCAAATCTACATTACGAATTTCTACACCTTTGAGTTGGCAACCAGAACAGCTTTTGGTCACCTTAAGGGCAATTACTCTAAAAGGTGTTTTGGCCTGCAGCACCACCAGTACGACAACCGTAGCGATTAAAACTCGGATTATCTTCATCGCTTCCCTATTACTGCTTTTGGCTTAAAGTTAGTCCAAACCACCGAGCTGTGTCTGTATATGTTTCAACCGGTTTAAAGCCGTGGGTTGTCAGCTGCTCCGACAGCTTCGATAGCTCAAACTTACGGGATATTTCACTCAGCAAACACTCACCCTGGTTGAAATAAACGCTTAGGTCGAGGGCTGAGAGATATACCTGCTGAGCAGCTAGGCTCTCAATGTAGATTTCAATTTGCCGCGCGTTAGGGTTGTAAACCGCTCGGTGCTCAAACTGGTTCAGGTTAAAGTTGCCGCCAAAGCGCCAGTTGAGGTGGCTCAGCATATTGAGGTTAAATTCGGCAGTAATGCCCTGGGCGTCGTTGTAGGCGGCTTCTAGGGGTTCGCTGGCTTTGTGCAGATCTACGCCGAGCAAAAAATAGTCACCGGGGTGGAGCGCGGCTGATACTTGGCTTAAAAACTGCTGACATTGCTCAGGGGCAAGGTTGCCTAAGGTGCTGCCAATAAAGGCAATCAGGCGAGCAGGACGCTTGGTCACCGGCAGCGATCGCAGCGCTATTTCATAGGTGCCCACCAAACCATGAATCGAGAGATGGGGATAGTCTTCTAAAAGTGCTTTGGCGCTGCTCTCTAAAATACCGCCGCTTACATCGACTGGAATATAGCGACACTCTAGCCTGTGGCTTTCGTAGGCGCTGAGCAGAAAGCGCGTTTTGGTAGAGCTGCCGCTGCCCAGTTCAATCAGGTCGCAGGGGCCAACGGTGCGGGCGATCGCTGCGGCATAGGTCTTTAGAATCTGAGTTTCGGTGCGGGTTAGGTAGTATTCCGGCAGCGTTGTAATTTGCTCAAATAGCTGAGAGCCGCGATCGTCGTAGAAAAACTTGGGCGGTAGCGCCTTAGGCGATCGCGTCAGCCCTTCGATTACCTCCTGGGCTGCGGTATCAATCGTTTCTGTGTCGGCCAAACGCTGGATCGTCAGTCGCTCCGCTGGGCTGGACACCACAGCTTGAAACATAGCGGCAGACTGCTGAGCATTTGCCAACCCAGAGGTGGAGGAATTTTGCATAGTTTTAGATGAGGCTGATTTAGAGAGGAGTGGGGTTCGGTGCTATTGTGCCACCCAGTGGTGAATTTGCCCTTAAGTGATGCTTAATCTATTCCATTGGGCTGATGGACTAGGCTGAGCGGGCGCAGCGGATGCCACTAAACATTTGCTGCATATGGGGGTGATACCAGTTGCGAAAGGTGGGTCGCAGCGCCCAGGGCCGGGTGGCGCGGCTCCCCCCCCGCAGCACCCGGTGAGCCCCATCAAAGTACACCTGGGAGTAGCCGGGATAGGGATAGGCTGCAAAGCGAGGATAGGGCGCAAACCAGGTGCTGGTCCACTGCCAGCGATCGCCCAAAGAATCGCCTGGGCTGTTTTGCATCGATAGGCTGTTTTGCATCAGTAAAACCCTGGCGGCTTTCTCCCACTCAGCTTCTGTCGGCAGTCGTTTATGGACAAAGCGGGCGTAAGCGTCAGCCTCATACCAGCTTACGCCGCACACGGGGACCTGGTCCCACTGAGGGTCTTCACGCCAGTAAAGGGGCTGACGGACTTGGCTCTGCTGACACCACCGCCACCCTTCCGGTGTCCACCAGCGGGGGCTGTCGTAGCCCGCGTCGATAAAGCGCCGATAGTCGGCCTGGGTGACTAAGCCGCGATCGATCCAAAAGTCAGCTAGCTCAACAGTGTAGGCGGGCGTTTCATTATCAATCGCCTCGATGCCGTTATAGCCCAGCTCACAGGGGCCAGCGGGAATTAGCACCTCGTCAGTTAACTCCCCGTCAATTAGTACCTCGTCACCAGCCGCAGCCACCGGGGGACTAGCGTTCGGCAGGGTGTAGCGGTTGTGCATGGCCAGCACTATAGCGATGGTTTCACAGTGCTGGCTTTCGTGCTGCAGCAGCCAGTGCCAGAGGCGACGCTCAGACTCACTGAGAGGCGCGATCGCTAAATATTGCTCAACCTCACCTCGGACATCGGCTAAAAAGACCAGCAGTTCAGATAGATTGGGCAGATTTTGACGCTCAGCTTTGGGCAACCCATCGGCAGCAAACAGTTTTTTGTACTGGGGAAATCGGCACCGCTGCCCCGCTAACTGCTCCAAAATCCAGAGCGATTCGGTAAAGGCAATATGTCCCAAGTGCCAACCCACAGGGCTAAAGTCTGGGTGAGACTGGGTGCAAAGCGTATCGCGATCGCAGCCCTGCACCAGTTCTAACGTCAGCCGCCGGCAGTCGGCAAAGTTGCGCTGTAGCTGAAGACGATGGCTCGACTCAGCAGGAGGTACCGCGGTCAATTCGACAAAAGTCACGCAAGGCTCCTAATCAATAGATGTCGTCAGTAAAATTTTCAGCTTCAAGATTGCTTGAGGGCAGCGATCGCGCTTTGATGGAGATTTAAAGCGCGATCGACGCTAAAGATTGTTTGCGGGATGCAGGGCACCCAGTCCGCCTCAAACAGCGGTTCTGAAACGAATAATGCTGAATCCGGCATCCCTGGCGCATGTTTAAGCCAATAGAATGAGGGGCCGTCGCCGTGGGTATCAAACCGGGCTGCTACTAAGCGATCGCCGTCTCCCACAATAATATTGGCTGCAACCCGCGTGCTATGGCTCTGAGACAGCTTAGCCAGTTCAACCAGGGTCTGATGCAGGGCCATTTCAAGGCTGCAGCCGGGCTGGGTGTCTAAATGGTGCAGTACCAGGGCAAAAATATGTTCAGAGTCGGTTAGCCCGTGGATGGCATGGTAAGCGGTATCGCATAGGCGATCGCGCAGAGGTCGGTACATTGTTTGGCGAAAGTTTTCAATAAACCCGTTGTGGATAAAGGTCAGCGCTCCCTGCTGAAACGGCTGGCAGTTGCTTAGGTCGATCGCTAGGCCAGGCGTGGCGCTGCGAATATAGGCTAGCACGCAGTCCGACTCAATATAGCGGCTTAGGTGAGGCAGGTTAGCGTCGTTCCAGATGGGCAGGGTGCTGCGGTAGTTAAACGGGTCTGTCTGCCGCTGACTGTGATACCAGCCGACGCCAAAGCCGTCTGCATTTAACAGGGCTACCTCCAGCTCGCGGGGCTGATAGCTTTGCACAATCAAGGAGTGATCGGGTTTATAAAGGAGCTGTTCGAGGCTTACGGTCGGGCCAAGGTAGCCCAAGAGTCGGCACATGTCGGTCTGGAAGGATG
>JBCDFX010000194.1:0-7517 GCA_039177155.1 Cyanobacteria bacterium P01_H01_bin.119 | reverse complement strand
TTCGCCAGTATCACCAGCAGCGAGGAGAGGGCGATCGCAACGTTTGCTTAATTCCTCAATCAGCCCACGGCACCAATCCCGCCAGTGCGGTTATGGCGGGGATGAAAGTGGTTGCCGTCGCCTGCGATGATGACGGCAATATTGACGTTAAAGACTTACAGGCCAAGGCAGAAAAACACAGCGATAAGCTGGCTGCGCTGATGGTCACCTATCCCTCTACCCATGGCGTGTTTGAAGCGGCCATTCAGGACATCTGCGCTATTGTTCACGCCCACGGCGGCCAGGTTTACATGGACGGGGCCAATATGAACGCGCAAGTCGGGCTGTGCCGTCCCGCAGATTTTGGCGCTGACGTATGTCACCTCAATTTGCATAAGACCTTTTGCATTCCCCACGGCGGGGGCGGCCCCGGCGTCGGCCCGATTGGGGTCAAAGCTCATCTGGCGGCGTTTTTGCCTGGCCATAGCCTGGTTGGCGGGGTCAGCGGCTCTCAGGGAATCGGTGCCGTTACCGCAGCGCCCTGGGGCAGCGCCAGCATTTTGCCGATCTCCTGGATGTATATCGCCATGATGGGCACCCACGGCTTGCAGCGGGCCACCGAGGTCGCCATTCTCAATGCCAACTACATGGCCAAGCGGCTGGCAGGGCACTACGACATCCTCTATACGGGTAATCAGGGCCTAGTGGCTCACGAGTGCATTGTGGATTTGCGCGGTTTTCGTAAAACTCTGGACATTACCGTAGACGATATTGCTAAGCGACTGATTGACTATGGCTTCCATCCGCCCACCATGTCTTGGCCCGTGGCGGGCACCATTATGGTGGAGCCCACCGAGAGCGAATCTCAGGCAGAAATCGATCGCTTCTGCGATGCCATGATCGCCATCCGCGAAGAAATTCGCCAAATTGAGACTGGACAAATCGATCGAGACAACAATGCGCTGAAGCATGCTCCCCATACGGCGGCAGATTTGGTTGCTGAAGACTGGCGCCGGCCCTACAGCCGGCGGCAGGCCGTTCATCCCACGGTTTGGACAGAACAGCACAAGTTTTGGCCGGTGGTAAACCGGGTTGATCAAGCTTATGGCGATCGCAACCTGGTTTGCGCCTGCCCGCCCATGGAGAGCTACAGCGAGTAGGGCTTAACCAAATGGTCTACCAGGGAAGGCGACTGCCGTCCCAGGAGAAAAACTGGCCGCTATCTTTGGCATCTAATTGGTCAATGACGGCGATCAGCTGTCCCACAGTTCGCTCCACAGAAAACAGCTTTTCTGGCGGCACATTGCGCTGAAAGGGTTCAGAGAGGCGGGTATCGGTTGTGCCTGGGTGAAGCGCCACCAGCGTTGTGTTGGGACTGCGGCGGCCATACTCCAAAGCGGCGGTGCGCAAAAACATGTTTTGGGCGGCCTTCGACGCCCGGTAGCCATACCAGCCACCTAAATGATTGTCGCCAATGCTGCCAACTTTGGCAGAGATAGTGGCAAAGATGCTGCGATCGCTGTGCTTTAGCAGCGGCATCAAGTGCTTGGCCAGCAGCACGGTAGGAAGGCTATTGACCTGAAAATAGTGCAGCAGCTGTTCTGTTTCGATTTGGCGCAGGGCCTTCTCGGGCTGTAGTTCACCCTGGTGCAGCAGGCCCACGCAGTTAATCACAAAATGCAGGGTCTTAGACTCAGCCTGGATATGGGCCACGCCGGTTTGAATTTGGGCTGTTTGGGTAACATCCATTTGCACTAACTGCAGCCGCTGGGGAAATGCCTCAGCTAGGGCCTTAAGCCCTGCTGCTGTCTCTGGGGTGCGATAGGTTGCATAGAGGCGTTCAATAGCGGGCTGCTGGAGCAAAGCGTTGACAAATCCTAGACCAATCCCTTGGCTGGCTCCTACAACTAAGGCATGGGCATTCGTAAGCTGAGCAAAAAAAGACACGGGCGATCGCCGCCAGAGGCAGCTAACAATAAACGTACAGTGTCTATGGTAAGAGCCTTTCAGACTCAGGTGTGCGGATCAATAAACCACATCCAATTCGAAACCTAAAGTTTCAGCTCAAGAAACACCTGCGGAGCTAAATGAGGCCGTGGTTTATACAGCGTCTACGAGTCAATCGCAGATGGGTCGTCATATATTTGGGGCTGGCTGTGGCCGTTGACGGTGTCAAGCTGCTGACGAACATCGTCAATGGCGTCATTGAGCTGGGCAATTTTGCGCTCTAGGCTTTGGCGAGCTACCTCCATGCCGGCCTCCGTCATCTCTTCAAAAGACTGGGGTTCATCGGACTGAGCGCTGAGGAAGCGATCGCGGCTGCTCCCGTCGTCCTGGCCCAGTCGGGAAGACACCAGCACACCGATAACGCCACCAACAACGCCACCCACAAAAGCGCCTGCAATAAATCCGGTTGCAAAATTATCAGGCTGACCCATAATATTTCACGACTGCGCGCCGACTGATAAACACGATCTGCAATCATTGCAGATAAGGCAATCCTACACCCCAATCTGTCGCGCTGACCAGATTGCCGATCGCACCAAGCAACCCGGCAAATCTGGATTTTTATAGCTTCAGTCAGATGGTTCACTGCGCCCAGTATTGCCAAAGATGTCGGCGCAGAAGCTATCTGACTCGCAGCCGCTCAACCCTTTTCGCGGACTGCTGTATCAACCCTGTGGCTCGCCGTCGGCCTAGCCAGATTAGCAACTGCTGTAGAACCGAATTCTCTCAGCCATTTAGATCTCTCCATTTGAGGCGCCAATGAGCTCTAAAATCCTAACCCGACAAAGATCGTTGCGGCGCCTGCAGCAATTTATCAGGATCACGCTGGCCTTAGCTACCGGAGGAACTGCGGTTTTAGCTGATTTGGATTGGGCGATCGCTGCTGCGCCGGTCACTGTATGGGCCAATACTTGGGCCAGTGCTTCGGCAGAACAGGCCAATCTCGTCCAAGCCCGCCCTAATACCGCCCCCAAATCCGTCACAGATGAATTGCCGCTGAGTCTAGGGGCGCAGGGCACCGCTGTGGAACAGATCCAGACCCGCCTGCAGCGCCAAGGCTATCAGGTTGGGGCCATAGACGGCCTGTTTGGCCCCCAAACTCTAGCGGCGGTCAGCGCGTTTCAGCGCGTTCAAAGCCTAGAGCCCGACGGTATTGTCGATTTAGAAACCTGGCAAAAATTAATGCCCCAGCCTGCTCCACTGCCGTCAACCGACCCTCTCTTTCGCCGAGCCCAAAGCTGGGTGCCCTCTGGATTTGGGCTACAGCCTTTGCTCTTGCCGGGGCAAGATCGCATTCCCCCTTCCCCCGTTTGGCTGCTGCTAATTCCCTGTGTACCGATGATAGGTGGGGTTTATTTTTATCTGATTGAAAAACTCAAAACCACTCAGCTCGACTAGGTAAAGTCTTTGCAGCATCTCATAAAATATGGCGCCCAAGGAACGATTGGAGCGAGGTGCAAGTCCAATTGCTTTTATAATCAACATCCCAGTGGTCCTGGGTGCCGTGAACAATTGGACCAATACTATATAAGGGCTTGAGCGCCACAAAGCGACGCCAAGCCCCTACCAAGATTTTCTAAGATTACACTGGGGTGGTTCGCCTAGCGACCGATCCCTACATAGCGGAAACCGGCTTCCTCAATCAGCGCCTGATCCAGGAAGTTGCGCCCATCAATCACGACTGCACCATTCATGGACTCGGCCATCTTGACATAGTTCAAATTCTTAAACTGTTTCCAGTCGGTTACCAGCACTAGAGCGTCGCAGCCGTCCGCCAGCAGCTCTGGATCCGTTTCCACGATTACCCCAGAAAGACCATCACGCATGCCGCTTTGAGAAATAATTGGGTCGTAAGCTTTGACCTTGGCGCCCAGACGATTGAGTTCTTCAATCAGCCGCAGCGCAGGTGCATCCCGCAAATCGTCCGTATCTGGCTTAAACGTGAGCCCCAGTAAACCCACCGTCTTACCCTTAAGAATCTTGAGTACCTGCTGCAGCTTTTCGATGGTGATAATTCGCTGACGCTGGTTGACATTGACTGCAGCTTTTAGCAGCTCAGCCTCATAGCCATAGTCATCGGCAGTGTGGATCAGGGCTGAGACATCTTTAGGAAAGCAAGAGCCGCCCCAGCCAATGCCGGCCTGCAAAAACTTATTGCCGATGCGGGAGTCGAGACCGATGCCCTTGGCAACTTGAGTAACGTCTGCGCCGACGCGATCGCAGATATTAGCCACTTCGTTGATAAAGCTAATCTTGGTTGCTAAAAATGCATTGGACGCATACTTGACCATCTCCGCTGAGCTTAAATCCGTCGTTACCACAGGCACAGCGGGCAAAGACTTATCTTCAGCCAGCTTACGCTCTACAATCGGCGCGTAGAGCTGCTTCATCAGCTCAATTGCTTTGGGGTTGTTGCTCCCCAGCACAATTCGATCGGGGTTAAAGGTGTCATATACCGCCGAGCCTTCCCGCAAAAACTCTGGATTGCTGACAACATCAAAGTTGGGCTCAGGCAGGGACGTATCTACAGCTACCCCACCCGCGCCGACTAGGGTCTTTTGGCGCTCAGCAATGCCATCTAGCACAATCATGCGAACCCAGTCTCCAGACCCAATGGGCACCGTTGACTTATTCACAATGACCTTATAACCCCCATTCAGGTGCTCACCGATGCCCCGAGCAACGGCCTCCACGTAGCGGGTATCGCTTTCTCCCGTTGGTAAAGCAGGTGTACCGACGGCAATAAACAAAATTTCGCCGTGGCTAACCCCATGGGCCAAATCGACGCTAAAGGTGAGATTGCCGCTCTCCATCGACGACTTCATCAGATCAGAGAGGCCGGGCTCATAGATTGGAGATTGCCCCGACTGCATTAATTTGACTTTTTCTTCATTGTTATCAATGCAAATCACCTCATGACCCGAGTGGGCCAAACAAACCCCGGTTACCAGACCAACATATCCAGTTCCGATGACACAAACACGCATGGGCTTAGTCCTACTTAAGAATGAACAACGTTAGGGCTTTACGTTAAAAACATTTGAACGGCTAAACGGCAGCCACAGAGTTTCCCTGAGCTGCTTTAGCCGCATCTAGCCGTTCGCGGAAATCTTGAACGGTCAGCGTTAGCCCTTCCTTGAGCGGAACGTCAGGGTTCCAGCCAAAATAGGCTTTGGCACGGCTAATATCGGGTTTACGACGGCGGGGGTCGTCTTGAGGAAGGGGTTCAAACTTAAGTTTTACATCTGGGTTAACCATATTTTGAACCGTCTCAGCCAGTTGAAGAATGGTGTATTCATCTGGATTTCCCAAATTAACAGGGCCAATATGGGTACCGTTCATCAGCCCGATTAGCCCTTCAACCAAATCGGCCACATAGCAAAAACTGCGGGTTTGGGAACCGTCGCCGTACACGGTAAGCGGCTCACCTCGCAGCGCCTGCACCACAAAATTGCTAACCACCCGACCGTCGTTTTCCAGCATTCGAGGACCATAGGTGTTAAAAATTCGGGCTACGCGAATGTCTACGTCATTTTGACGGTGATAGTCAAATGCGAGGGTTTCTGCCACTCGTTTACCCTCGTCATAGCAACTCCGGATACCAATGGGATTAACATTGCCTCGATAGTCTTCTGACTGGGGATGAACTTCTGGATCACCGTAAACTTCAGATGTTGACGCCAGCAAAAAGCGAGCTTTAACCCGCTTGGCCAGCCCCAGCATATTCAGGGTGCCCATCACATTAGTCTTGATGGTCTTGACCGGGTTGTATTGGTAGTGAACCGGAGATGCTGGGCAAGCCAGGTGATAGATTTGATCCACCTCCAGACGAATCGGTTCAGTAATATCGTGGCGTATCAATTCAAAATAGGGGTTGCCGAGCCAGCGTAAAAGATTACGCTTTGCGCCGGTATAAAAGTTATCTAGGCATACAACTTCATGGCCGGCTGACATTAATCGGTCGATTAAATGAGAGCCGATGAAGCCAGCACCACCAGTAACCAGGATTCTCATAGTTTTAGAAAGATATCGATAAACGTTGAACTGTTAGAACAAATTGGCAGCTAACTTGACGCTTAACAAACAAAAAAGTTGCTCTAGATAATCAGAATACCCGTGCTAGACAGAAGGCTAGACAGCTAGGTGAAAAGATAAGGCTAATGATTGAACGTGATCTTTTATACTTGAAAATTTCTTTGATCGGGCTCTGAATAGATTGAATGCTGGAGATATTTTTCAAGCAAACGTCACTAATTGATTAGCTTTTGTAGCACGCTAGCAAAAAAAGCAAGACCTTGAAAGCAACTCACGCTAACCATTTACCAAAACTTCAACACACATTCCATAAGTACCCAAAAAATCTATGGAATTATCAGGGCAAGGAAAATTTCTGCGCTTTAAAGACGGTAAAACGGTTTGGCTCACTGTCGATCATCACTCTCGACTGATTCACGGGTTGAGGCGATCGCCCCGGATAGATGGGACACAGTTTGACTGCGAGTTGCTGAACCCGCCACCGATAAAATCAAGGAATTGACCCTGCAAAAGTTGAAAGACTCCCTTGGGGCAGCCTCTTCTGAGGCGTATTCTGATAAAGCGCTAGAGAGTCAGAAGACGATGGTCAAGGCGGTGAGGATGTGGCGATGACAATGCCCACAATTCAGTGGTATCCAGGGCATATTGCCAAGGCTGAACGCGCCCTGGCAGAGCAGCTTAAACGGGTGGATGTGGTGCTTGAGGTACGGGATGCGCGCATTCCGCTAGCAACCCGCCATCCGCGACTGATGAACTGGGTAGGGCAGCGGGACAAGCTGCTGGTGCTCAACCGAATGGATATGATTTCCGCGGCGCTGCAGCGGGAATGGCGGCAGTGGTTTGAATTCCACGATGAACTGATCCACTTTGTAGATGCCAAACACGGCAAAGGGATTAAAGCGATCGCCAAGGCTACACAAACCGCCGGGGCAGTGATGAATCAGCGCCGCCGCGATCGCGGTATGAAACCGCGTCCGGTGCGAGCCGTGGTGTTGGGTTTTCCTAACGTGGGCAAATCTGCCCTGATTAACCGCCTGCTCAATCGCCGAGTGGTTGAGAGTGCTCGGCGAGCTGGGGTCACCCGTCAACTGCGCTGGGTGCGGATGTCAGATCAGCTAGAGCTGCTGGATGCGCCAGGGGTGCTGCCCGCTCAGCTTAAAGATCAAGGCGCTGCCCTCAAACTGGCTATCTGCGACGACATTGGCGAAGCCGCCTATGACTACCAGCGGGTAGCCGCTGCCCTAGTCGATTTGCTGAAACAGGTGGAGCAACATCCGGGCAACCCCAGGGTGACTCAGCGATTGAGCGATCGCTACGGACTAGATGCCCAAACCGTCAACGGAGAGACCTTTCTCAATGAAATGGCCTTGCAGAACTACCAAAACGACAGCCTCCGGGCTGCAAGACAGCTCCTAACTGATTTTCGTAAGGGAATTCTGGGCACCCTAGCGTTGGACTTGCCGCCGACTCAGTAGGGACAGCTTTGCCATCCCCGT
>JBCDFX010000193.1:0-7534 GCA_039177155.1 Cyanobacteria bacterium P01_H01_bin.119 | reverse complement strand
TCCGGCACCTGGGGGAAATCAGCGCTTTGGGCCAGGGTTGCCAGATTGTCTAATTCGTTCTCAGTGAGCACCAAAAAGGTAGGAATGTTCCGCAGGGTCTCCGCCGAGCCTGGATCGTCAACGATCTCTCCGCCAAAGCGATCGGCGGCGCTGAGGCATCCCACCGGGAACTGCAGCGCCGGCTCGTGAAACTGATAGCAGGAATAGGCCCCCACCCGGCGGTCGGTATGGGCATCTACGGCCTGGATATGGGCCGCGATCGCTTGCTGAATCTGGGTTAACTGCTGAACCTGCGTTAACTCAGCGGCGGTCGGGATTATGGTTGCCGTTTGAAGCGCAGTCATTTGACCTTTTGATGGGTAGAAGAGCTGGAGTGCCACTGCAATTTTAGGCAAGTTTTTCTAAAACGAGGTCACCCGTCCAGGTCCTCTTATCCTCATCAAGCCCAGCCCCATCAAGCCCAGCCTCATCAAGCTCAGCCCAGATCGCGCCGCTGACGCAAAATAAATTCGGCAATGGTTAGGTCAATGGGCGTTGTGACCTTTAGGTTGGTCTCTTCCCCCGGCACAATGGCCACCGACAAACCGCACTTCTCAAATAGAGCGGCATCATCGGTGACCTGCCAGTTGAGCTGCCTGCCTTTGTCGTGACAGGCTTTAAGCAGCTTGAGATCAAATCCTTGGGGCGTTTGGGCTGCCCAGAGCTGACTGCGATCGGGGGTGGACTGAATCATGCCGCTGTCGTCTACCACCTTGATCGTGTCCTTAACGGCGATCGCGGCGATAATTCCCCTGTGTTCTCCCAGGGCCAGGGCGCAGCGGTTAAATAAAGCTGCCGTTGCCAAGCACCGCGCTCCGTCATGAATCAGCACATGACTGGCATCGGCTGGTAGGGCCTGCAGGCCGTTGTAGACCGACTCCTGACGCGTGCGGCCCCCTTCAATAAAAATCAGCGGCTTGGTCAAGGCGAGGGACCGGGCGATCGCAGTGAGATCAGCTTGATCTGCCGGTTGGCAAATCATCCCAATCCAGTCAACCTTTTCGGCCTGCTCCGCCGCCAAAAGTGTCCAAGCCACCACTGGACGGCCCAGCACCGTGAGGAGAATTTTGTTGCGATCGCTGCCCATGCGCCGTCCCATTCCCGCACTTGGAATTAATAAATGCACCATTTTTAAGCGCCGTTCTCAAACTATTGACGACAGCAGAAATGTCCGATGTCCTCCAAAAATTTACAAGGTTTCTTACATTTTGTCGGGTGCTTATCAGATAGAGTGACCCTAGCTTCTACTAAAATGTTGGGCGTCAAGCGTAACCAAATATTATGCGAGTACTGGCTCTAGTCCCCGGCAGCATTAGCGATCAGATCCTGTTTTTTCCCACCCTGGGCGATATCAGAGAGGCTTATCCGGCTGCCCAGATTGATGTTGTTGTCGAACCCCGGGCCAAGCCCGCCTACCGGGTTTCGACCGTGGTCAACGACGTTTTTTTATTCGATTTTCAGATCAACAGCAGCCCGTCAGACTGGGCCAACCTGTTGGGAATTGTGCGCGATCGCGAGTACGAAGCGGTGCTGACCCTGACTAAAAAGTGGAGCTTGGGGCTGCTGCTATGGCTCAGTGGCGTCCCGACTCGCATTGGCTACGCCGGAACGTCAGGGGCAGTGTTTTTCACCCACAAGGTGCCCGCTAAGCAGGCGCAGTACCAGGCTTACCTCTACCACGATCTGCTCCAAGGACTGGGAATTCCCCTGCCCTGTTCTCCACCGACCCTCAACGTTCCCCAGCGAGATTTAGACTGGGCCAGCCAGCAGCGGGAAAATCTGGGCTTAAAGGACACGGGCTATGTTCTGATATCTGATGATTTATCTCTGGGCGGCGGCTATCCTGCCGAACAGTGGCAAACGGTACTGGCCGACTTTCAGGCAAAACAGCCCGGCCTGCCGCTGGTGTGCCTACAGGAGCGCAGCAATGTTGCCTTAGTGCAGGCGCTGGCGAAAACCCTACCCGGTCTAAAAATCTGCACGGCGACAAATGTCGGTCAAACTGCGGCAATGGTGGCCGGGGCAGATTTGGTCTTGTGCACTCCCAGCAGTGTGATGCAGATGGCGATCGCGCTAAATGTCTTTACCCTGGCCCTATTTGACACCCAGGCGGCCGTCAATCGGCAACTCCCGCCCTTAGCTAAAGGCGAAGAAACCCGCTTTGTGGGCATTGCCTCAGACACCGGGACACTTGTTGATATTCCTGCAGACAGGATTTTACAAAAGGTCTGGGGAGGTTAGAGCGAGCATGTTTACAGCTTGCTCTGTCGGGCTTCTGTGCTTAACTGATAGCACGCCCTAGCCATCACGATCGCAATGGGCCACAACTCTGGCGAAGCCGTCCGTTTAGCAACTTCTTATGGACAAAATTCAAGCCCAGGCAACCAAACTCTGGACGCTTATCTTTGAACCAGAAACCGCCGCGACTTATCAAAAAACCCTGATTCTGACAGGCACTATTTTGCTAGAGGCAGGCCGACTCCTTTGGCTGCTGCTTTGCCTGGTTATCGTGCTAATCGCCTGGATGGGCAACTATGCTCAAGTTCTGGGGCACAATGCGCGGGTCTGGTTGACTCAGCAGCGGCGGCAAAACGATGCGGAGAGTTCGTGAGAAAGGTTTTCCTCCATTGGCAAATCTCTGCTAGAGACGAGCGGCAACAGCGCCCGCTATCTATTGAAGCAGGCAAAAGAGCAGCTCAATATCGAACTGCCCCAGCCTGTTAAAACGATCGCGCCCGCGCCCCCATCTCCAACCGCCCCTAAGCCGCCTGGAACTCGCCCACCGACTGCCAACACCATTCCTGCTCCACCAGAGCCGGCTATCTCAGCTTCACCTAAAACGGGTGAACCCATGCCCAAATCCCCAGATGACCTCGATAACACGCCTTAGTCAACGCGCTGTGCCTTGGTACCGTACCACGAGGGGCAGCCAAGATGGCAGCGCCGCCGTAAGCGACAAATTCCCCAGCGGCTGAGATAGGGGCATTAAAGAGGTTTATCAATGAGCAGCAAGCCGGCCGCCAAGTGTAGCAGGAAACCTAAACATGACTCCCAACTCCAATTCACAACGGCGGCTTAGGGCCCTTTGGTTGGCCAAAGGCATAGGCGGGTTGCTATGCACAGGCTTTGGCCTGAGTCTATTTGGCGAAGCGCTGCTGCGCAAGGGAAATGGCCAGTCCTGGTTTTGGCTTGGCACGCTGTGTTTGATCGTGTTCAACTTTGGGCTATGTTTACTGTTTGACAGCCACAACCATCAGCTTGACTGGCAGCGCCAAGCTAAACTGCGATCGCCTGACACTAAATTTTGAATTCCGCCCAGCGGCCCTAAGCTTTAACCGCAGTCTTGGCCGATACTTCTGCTGATGACGGATTAACGCCCATACCGGGAATTTCGTCGTGGCCTGTAATAAGGCGTACCCCCCGCCTGCGAGTGAAATAGTTCCAAGCCCACTGGGTCATCACCAGCAGCTTATTGTCAAATTCCACCAGGTAATAAATATGCACCACAATCCAGATAAACCAGGCCGGAAAGCCCCACATTTTAAGGAATCCTAGATCCACCACTGCTGCATTGCGACCAATCACCGCCATGCTGCCTTTGTCCTGATAGAAAAACGCTGGCGGCTGCGTTCCTGCAATTCGGTTCTGAATGACCTTGGCAATATGCTCTCCCTGCTGCATGGCGACCGCCGCCACTCCAGGCAGAGGCTTATCACCCTGGTGAGCGTAGTGAGCCAAATCGCCCACCACATAAATATTGCTGTGGCTAGCAACGCTCATATCGGGTTCCACCATCACCCGACCGACTCGGTCAAGCTCAGCCCCCGTTTTTTCTGCCAGCACGCGGCCCACCGGAGACGCCTTCATGCCAGCCGCCCACAGCACCGTTGCCGCCTGCATCTGAAACGAGCTGTCGCCGCTACGAAATGTAACCGTGTCGCCGTCAATATTGGTTACCAAAGACTGAGTCCGGACCGTAACGCCCAGCTTCTCCAACGCTTCCTGGGCCTTTGCGGAAAGCTCAGGCTTATAGGGGGGCAGCACCCGGTCCATTCCTTCTACCAGGATAATTTCGGTTTGAGTGGTATCAATGGTGCGAAAGTCGTCTTTTAGGGTGCCGTAAGCCAGATCGGCCAGCGCACCCGCCAGCTCTACCCCCGTTGGGCCACCGCCAACAATCACAAAGGTTTGCAGCGCTTTGCGCTTGGCGGGGTCAGTTTCCTTTTCAGCGGCCTCAAAAGCTAAAAAGATGCGGCGACGAACCTCCAGCGCATCTTCTACAGTTTTCATGCCCGGTGCGATATCGGCCCACTGGTCGTTGCCAAAATAGTGATGGCTGACGCCGGTAGCCACCACCAGGCTGTCATAGTCAATCGATTCGCCATTTTTAAGCGCAACCTGCTGACTCTCCGCGTCAATTCCGGTCACCTCGCCCATAATGACCTGCACATTCTTTTGGTTGCTGAGAACAGCCCGTAGCGGCGAGGAAATATCCCCAGCGGATAGCCCCCCGGTAGCGACTTGATACAGCAAGGGCTGAAACAGGTGAAAATTACGCTTGTCGATCAGCGTGATTTTAACAGGCGCTTCGGCCAAGGACTTGGCCGCATATAGCCCTCCAAAACCGCCGCCCACAATGACAACGTGGTGCAAGGAAGAGCCTGAGGCGGAACCCACTTGAGCAGAGGCGGTTGAACCTTGGAGGTCTGTTGTCATGGATTTGTAACCAAGTATTAAATTACTTGACTAGATATTACCCGCTTGGTTTCACATCTGCACAGCGATTTGTCATGGTTCACGGTAAGTTTGTCAATTAATGGATGCGGCAGGGAGCAGTACGCAATGACAGCGACGGAGCAAAAATATGGCATTGTGCTGGTGACTGCCGCGACGGAGGCTGAGGCTAAAGCGATCGCCCAGGCACTGGTGAGCGAAAAGCTTGCGGCCTGCGTTAGCTTGCTGCCGGTTCAATCTATATACATTTGGCAGAGCGAAGTTAACCACGATCAGGAATGGCAGTTGCTAATTAAAACCAATCTGGCTCTTTTCGATACTTTGGCTGAGCGAGTCGGGGCGTTGCACAGCTATAAGGTGCCGGAAATTATCGCGGTTCCGATTCTGCAAGGTTCTGCCCCCTATCTCACCTGGATCGCTCAACAGACAACGGCAGCAGCCCATGACATCCCAGTGGATTGAGGGAACCGTTCTAAGCGGTAAAACAGAGCGACTGATTCAGCAGTTGATCGATTGGGAGGCCCAGCGCGATCGCCACGAGGGTCAAACCTGGCTGGTGTTTGCCGCCAATGGCGATAACCGCATTGTGCTAGCAGAGCGTATCGCCACCGCCACTCAGGGGCGTATTGCCGTGACCACTACGACGCCGGCAGGCTGGATTCAGGATGAGGTAGCGCTATTTTGGCCGCTGCTGGTCGCGCAAGTTCCCCTAAAGGCTCAGTTTCCTCTAAAGCTGCGCCCAGAAAATGAACAAGAACTTGCCACGCGCCTGTGGCGATCGCGCCTCGACAGTCAAACCCTCTATGTCGCAGGCTGGCGAGACTATGATCTAGTGCGCCACAGCCTTGACTTTTTGCAGCTGGCTGCTGCTGCCGGCATTCCCACCGAAGATATTGGTGCCATGCTCCAAGACGGCATGCCCGCTGATATAGCCTCTGCAAGCCTATGGCAGGCCGTGGGTGACGCGCTTATCGAGTGGCGAGACTGGTGTTTGCAGCGGGGGCTGCTGCCCTACAGCGTGACGATGGAGCTGTACTGGCGGCATCTGCTGGTGAACCCAGATTATCAGCAGCAGCTAAAGGCTAGATTTTGCGGTGTCCTGGCCGACGATATAGAAGATTATCCTGCTATCGCCCAGCAGTGGTTTTCACTTTTACTGGAGTTCGATTTACCCAGCGTCTTTACGGTCAATCCTGATGGGCTTTTGCGGGTTGGACTAGGGGCCGATCCATCGGCAATGGCACCGCTAAGCGATCGCGCCGAAATGATTTCCCTACCGCCGACGCCCAATACTTTAGGAGCAATCTATGGGGAAGCCCTGATCAACAGCCTCACCAACCCGTTTGAGCATCCTGTTGATTTACCCGCTACTGTAATTGCCCTGCAAACGGTTTCACGAGGAGAACTGCTGCGGCTAACGGCTGAAACTATTGCAGAATCCGTTCACAGCCAAATGATTCAGCCCGCCGATATTGCCGTTATTGCCCCCGGTTTAGACGCTATTGGCCGCTATACGCTAACCAATATCTTGATCCAGCGCGGCATCGGCGTTGACGCCCTTAGCGATCAGCGTCCGCCGGTTAGCTCTCCCCTGGTGCGATCGCTGCTGACGTTACTCGCCTTGGTATATCCAAATCTGGGCCGATGGGTGGATCAAGATAGCGTTGCTGAAATGCTGATTGTACTAAGTCAGGCCCCCAGCCGAGACGTGGGTCAGCCCTGGATTGACCTGGTAAAAATTGACCCTATTCGAGCCGAATTAATCGCCGACCACTGCTATGTCCCTGACTTAAATCACCCCCAGCTATTGCCCGTCAACCATTTTCCCCGATGGGATCGCCTAGGTTTTCAGGCGACTCAAGCCTATAACGACATCCGCAACTGGATTGCCGATCAGCAACAGCAGCAGCAGCAGCGCCTGATACCCAGCCCCGTTTCGCTGCTCGACCGGGCAATTCAGCGCTTTTTATGGCGGGGCAATCATCTACCGTTTAATGAACTTGCAACACTGCGAGAGCTAATCGAAACGGCTCAATACTACTGGGACGTTGAACAGCGTCTTAGCCAGTTTGAACAGGCTGTCTTACCAACTCAGCAACCCGCCCAACAAACGGCTCGCAACCGCAAAGTCATCTCGTCTGAGGCAAGCATTAATACATTTGTTAAAATGCTCCGAAGCGGTACGGTAACCGCCAATCCCCACCCGGTAACGCCCCTAGTCTCAAATCAGCAGACGATTACCCTGGCAACGGCGTACCAGTACCGCACCTACCGTCTTAATCATCCCTGGCACTTTTGGTTAGATGCAGGGGCTATCCGCTGGCGCAGTAATATGGCAAGTTTTCCAGGCTGGCCTATATTTCAGGATGACTGGTCGGGGCGATCGCTGACCACCGAGGAAACTGAAATTCTCGAAGATGCTCGTTTCGTCAGTCAGCTCAAAGATCTGCTGGGTCGAGTAACTGAACGTCTCTATCTCTGTCACAGCGACCTCGCTATAAGCGGACAAGAGCAAACTGGACCCATGCTGAGCTGGATTACTGCCTCTCAATAGAACCACACTGTTAAGCGAAAATTATTATCTAATCCGAGCTCCATCAAAAGAAAGAATTGAGCGGGCGCCCTTTACAAAGCTCAACGAAGTTTGATAGTGTTTAATCATACATTTCGTTACAGCTTGCCTGCAACGCCTGTATTTGTACATATTCAGCAATAATTCATCATGACAACTACCCTACAACAGCGCCAAAGCGCTTCCTTG